>NZ_JAGXKC010000106.1:0-1607 GCF_019091045.1 Stenotrophomonas sp. GbtcB23
CCAATCGCCTCGTGCCCAAGCGCGCGCTTGTGTTCATGGACTTCGTAGCAGAGGCGTTTGCAAAGATCCCGCAGCTCAACCGCTGAGCCAAGCGAGAAGTCAGAGGCCAGTCCAGTGAAAGGCACGGCGAGAGAGCTTCCCGCCGTGCGTGATACCTAACATCAAGCGCGGGCGGTCTGTGCTGAATCGCCGCAGTCAGTGGAGCGCAGGGATCTTGATGGACTTCACGTTCACGAATTCCTTGAGGCCTTCCGGGCCGTGCTCGCGGCCGTAGCCCGAAGCCTTCACGCCACCGAAGGGCAGCGACGGAGAGGCAACGTCGAAGGTATTGATGAAGACCATTCCGGTATCGAAATACTTCGTGGCCAGCTCACGGGCGCGCTTGACGTCGCGGCTGAAGATGCCGCCGCCCAGGCCGTAGCGGCTGTCGTTGGCGATGCGCAGCGCATCGTTATCGTCCTTGGCGCGGATGATGGCGGCCGCAGGGCCAAACAGCTCGTCTTCATACGCCACCTGCCCCGGTGACACATCGGCCAGCACGGTCGCGGGATAGAACCAGCCGGTACGGTCGGGGACTTCACCGCCCACCAGCAGGCGGGCGCCCTGCGAGACAGTCTTTGTCACCTGCTCGTGCAATTTGTCACGCTGCGCCTCGGAGACCAGTGGGCCCAGCTGGGTATCGGCGGCGTTCGGGTCGCCCATCTTGATCGCTTCGAACTTGCTGGCGTAGGCAGTGACGAAGGCGTCGTAGTTTTTCTGCGTCACGATGAAGCGTTTGGCATTGACGCAGGTCTGCCCGTTGTTGAACAGGCGGCCCTTGACGCAGGTCTCGACGGCCAGATCGAGGTCGGCATCGTCAAGCACGAGATAGGCGTCGTTGGAGCCCAGCTCCAGCACCGTCTTCTTGAGCGCTGCGCCGGCCTTCGCCGCCACGGTACGACCGGCGGCCTCGCTGCCGGTCAACGTCACCGCCCGTACCAGATCGTTCTCCACGATGTCGTTGGACTGGTCATGGGTGATCAACAGCACGCCGAACAAGCCCTTGGGCAGACCGGCATTTTCGTAGATGTCACGAAGCAGCAGACCGCTGCCGGTGCAGCTCTCCGCATGCTTGAGCAGCACGCCGTTGCCTGCCATCAGGCTGGCGATGGAATAGCGGATCGCCTGGTAGGCCGGGAAGTTCCAGGGCTGGATGCCGTACACCACGCCGATCGGCGAATGGGTGACAATGCCGGTCGCACCCTCGATATCGCGCTCCTCGTCGGCCAATGCGGCAGGCCCCTGCTTGGCGGTGTAGTCACAGATGGCGGCACACAGCTCCACCTCCGTGCGGCTGTCTTCGATAAGCTTGCCGACCTCGCGGGTCATCAGCTGGGCGAACTCTTCCTTGCGCTCGCGAAGCGCCTTGGCGATGGCGGCGACCACCTTCGCCCGCTCGTCCAAAGAGCGCAGGCGCCATTCCAGGAAGGCCCTGTGGCTGGATTCGACTACGGCTGCCGCTTCGTCGTCTGACATGTACGAATAGGTGGCAATCACCTCTTCGGTCAATGGATTGATCGTCGTGAGCTGCTTGTTGGTCATGGAGAACCTGCACTTCGCGGGGGAAG
>NZ_JAGXKC010000107.1:0-1594 GCF_019091045.1 Stenotrophomonas sp. GbtcB23
GCGGCAAGGGCTGCTGCGTGCCCCTGCCGCGTCGCGATTCAGGCTTTCAACTGGCGCAGGCCATCGGACAGCAGCCACAGGGCGCGATTCAGGCGCACGCTTTGGTCGATGCCCTGCACGGGCCGGGTGGTCTGGCGGCGGCCATTCGCGGCGCGGGCGGACAGGCCGCCTTTGGTCAAGTTCTCCTGCGTGCGGTTGAACACGCTCCACAGGTCGCGGCGGTCGTCGTCATGGCGGCGCGGCATCAGGATTTGCGATTCCGTGATGGGCGCGGGCTTGTCCTCGTCGTACTTCAACGCCAGCGCAGCGCGGGCGAACACTTCCGATTCCCCAGCGTCGAGCGTGATAGCGCGCATGGCATCGCGCGATTCCTGAGCCCGGTCGAAGCCGTGCAAGACTTCGTATGCGCCTTCGATCACCTGTCCGGCCACGTCGCCCTTGTGAGGCACGCGCACGTCGGCCACGGTGTCGCCGCAGACAAGGCCATTGCTGCAAACGAAACGAAACATCCCGGCCAGCATCTGATAGCTGCTGGTGCCGTCATGGGAGTTCAGCAGGATGATTTCGTTGGCCTCGCGGCCGTTGATCTGGCTGGCGTGGCGCAGCCGGATCATGTGCTTGGTGTAGTCGCGGCGGTCGTCGTGGCGCACGCGGGTCTGCGTCACCATGAAAGGCTCGAAGCCTTCCCCTCGCAGTTCTTGCAGCACGGTGGCGGTGGGGATGTAGCTGTACCGCTCGGAGCGGCTTTCATGCGGAGCCTCGGCGAAGATGGACGGGGCCACGGCCCGGATTTGGTCGTCGGACAAGGGACGTTCCGAACGCAGCACCGGGGAACGGGAAGCGAAGCGGGATGCGAGTTGCATGGCATTTCTCCTGACAAAGAAAAAAGGTTTGCTGTTCACACCGCACACCGGATTCCTAGATTCGGAGCCCAGCCTTTCGGCTGTTCGGTGCGGTCGGCACCAGGAACCCGGTTGGCCCTGTTGCCACCGTCTTTCCTGAGTTCATCGCCCGCGACGGTCAGGAGCGCGCGAACGGGTGCCGTCAAGGAGGCAAGCGCAGGGTTGGGGCGGCCCGCAGCGAAGCGAGGACACGGCCCTGCGCGCCTTGACGGCACACGGGCGCGGGCTACAGGCGCGGACAAGGTGATGAAGTCAGGGGAGACGGCTGGACATGGCAACGGCCACTCCACACGCCGACAGCACGGCAAGCGAAGCGCGCAGGCCCGAAGCTGGAAGCCGGGCCGGAGGCGTCAGCCGAGCGGAGCGAGGGAACGATGGAAGCCCGAAGGGGCGAGACGCCGCAGGCGGCTCGATGCGCTGTGCGCACGACAGCGCGACCGGCCATCTCCCAGGTGGCCGGGGACGCCCAAATCGCAGTAGGCACCTGAAAGCCAATCGGTCGACGAAGACTCGGGTACCGACAAGCCCGCCTTGGTTAAATACGCTGCGCAGCGTCTTCAATAACAGGGACGGAGCATGAGTTCACTCCAGACAACAAACCCGCAGCAAGCCTGTGAGGCCATCCTCATCGAAGGAAAGCGCTACAACATCGAGCACGGCATCCTGCCCAGCGAGAACGCCGTCGCCGGACC
>NZ_JAGXKC010000108.1:0-1588 GCF_019091045.1 Stenotrophomonas sp. GbtcB23
TGCAGAAGCGTCTCCACCCGGATGACGTGCTCATGGGAGGTGCTGATGACGAGGCGGAACTCAATGGCACTTTGCTTCACCTGAGCCAGCAGCTCACCCAGCTCCTCCAGATACCACGCGTGGATCACCACGCAGGGGCGGGTCGCGGCAGGGGAGGCGGCGGGGGCGTGCAGCGCCTGTCGTGTGGCGTCAAGGTATGCATGGCCCAGCCTCAGGTCCGGCTCCAGCACAGCGCCCTCGGCCCATTCGTTCCAGGCATTGATGAACACCAGGCGCTCCGCCCTGGGTACCGGCGCCAGACGCCTGTGGATGGTGGCCGAGAGCCAATCGCGGTAGCCGCGCGGGGATGCATGCAGGTACACGCGACCGCGCCCTGAGCGCCGCGCCTCGTTGTCCCATCCGGGATTGACCCCGGGGTACAGCGGGTAGTCGGGCAGCGGGCGCGCGGCGATTTCGCTGGCCAGCTCGCGCCAGTCGCGCACGTCACCGTGGAAATCCGGGTTGATCAGGTACTGGTCGGCGGTCAGCGAACGCGGGTTGCTCATGTTCGGCGGAAATTCTACGGCCGCATCGAAATCGATATCGCGCGGGTCCGGGCGCTCGAAGCCCTGCACGTAGGCCAGGTGGACCTCGCCGATGTCATGGTCCCGGCACCACTGGCGCCAGCGCTGTGCGGTGGCACGTGCGTCGGGCAGCAGGTGCGGGCGGTACACCAGCAGCATCGGTTTGCCATCCACCTTCAACGCACGGCGGTCGCGCAGGTAATCGGCCACGTGCGCGATGAAGGCGATATCGTCCTCTGCACTGTGTTGCTGGCCAATGAGAATGTCATCGCCGCGCCCGTCCCAGCGCCGGGCCCAGTTCTCGTTGGCCCAGCAAAGGCAGAACGGCATTTCGATGCTGTCGTCGGCCAGCCATTGGCGCAGCGGCGTCTCCAGCAGCGTGGTGCCGCTGAACCAGTAGTAGTAGAAGCAGAACGCGCCGATGCCATATTCCTGCGCCAGGCTGGCTTGCTCGCGCATGATCTGCGGGTTGCGCAGGTCGTAGAAGCCCAGATCGGCCGGCAAACGCGGCTGCACGTGGCCCTCGAACTGGGGCAGGGCGCGGGTGACATTGCGCCATTCGGTGAAGCCCTTGCCCCACCACGCATCGTTCTGTTCGATGGGGTGGAACTGCGGCAGATAGAACGCCACCAGGGTCGCAGGCAGAGTTGCAGGCAAGGCCTCGGCCCGGTACGGCACGTGGCCGATGGCGGGTTCATCAGCGCGGACCAGCGGGCGGCGGGCGCCGTCGCCGCCCGCCACATCAAGCCGCCCGCGCGCCGGCGGCGGCACCCAGTCCGAATGCCGGTCCAGGAAGCGGCCGCGCAGGCGGTCGCGCTGCCCTTCTGACAGGGGCAGCGCCCGGAAGCCGGTACGCAGCACCAGATAGACCGCAGCGCGCAGCCTGGCCTTCAGGGCGGTCATGAACGGCAGACTCTGGTCAGGGTGAACGCGGCAACGGGCATGCGGGCTCCAGTACAACGGCAATGGCCGTCATTCTGGGCGTTCGCCGGCGCAGCGGCAATGCAGGGCGGCGCCAAACGGCG
>NZ_JAGXKC010000109.1:0-1538 GCF_019091045.1 Stenotrophomonas sp. GbtcB23
ATGCCCTGCATCGACTGCGCCTGCGCTGTGGGCGCCGCAGGTGTGCTCGCGGGCGAGCCGTGCCCCATCTGCGAATGGTCCATGCCCTGCATGGCAGGCTCGGCTGCGTTAGCCTGCGGCTCGGCGTGGCCCATCGCCGCATGATCGATCGTCGCTTCGCTCGTCTTGGCCGGTGTTGCAGGCTTTTGGGCTGGCGCAGGTTTTGATGTAGGCGCCTGATGTGCAGAGTGATCCTGAGTCTGGGTCTGCGCGCCCTGCTCCATCTGCATGGAGCCGTGCTGCATAGATTGGGCGCTGGCCGCATTGGCCAGGGCCAGCGAGATAGCCGTCAGCGCAGTCAGGGTGGTATCGCGTCTATTGATGTTCATTCGTCGACCCTCACCGTGCGTATCATTCCGGCTTCCATGTGATAAAGCAGGTGGCAATGGCACGCCCCGCTGCCCAACGCATCGCCACGCACGCGATCCGTGCGTCGGCTACCTGGCGGCATATCCACCGTGTGCTTGCGCACCATGAAGTTGCCGTTGTCGTCCTCCACGTCACTCCACATGCCGTGCAAATGGATGGGATGGGTCATCATCGTGTCGTTAACCAATACGATGCGCATACGCTCGCCGTAGTTCAGCCGCAGCGGCTCGACATCGGAAAACTTCTGACCGTTGAAGCCCCAGGAGAATTTCTCCATGTGTCCGGTCAGATGCAGCTCGTTCTCGCGACCGGGGTCGCGTCCGTCAGGGTCTTCAAAGGTGCTCTTGAGCATGGAATACGTCAGCACATGACGGCCGTTATCGCGCAGGCCATTGCCCGGATCATCCAAGCGCGAACTCACGCTCATGGCTTGGTTGTCCAACAGGGGATTGTTGGTCTCGCTAGCAGGGTGTGATTGCATGCCCCCGTGCTGCATGCCTGCCATGGCACCATCGCCGGCGGCGGGCATCGCATGGCCTGCATGGGCCGAGGTCGCGTTACCGCTGACAGGTGGGGTCATGCCAGGCATGCCCATGGCCGCACCACAGCCGCCTTCCATGCCCTTGCTGCCGCCAGACATATCCATCGACCCATGATCCATGCCCATGTCTGCCATCGTCAGCAGCGGCCGGGGATCCACAGACGGAACGGGCGCGCGTAATCCTTCGCGCACAGCGAGCGTGCCGCTGATGTAGCCGGTGCGACCGGAGTCTTGGGCAAAGATGGTGAATGCGTCCTGCCCGGAGGGCTCCACGATCACATCGAAGGTTCCTGCTACCGCGATGCGGAACTCGACGACGGAAACCGGATGGACATACAAGCCATCTGCCGCCACCACGGTCATCTTCAGCCCCGGAATACGCACATCGAAGTACGTCATGGCAGAGCCATTGATGAAACGCAGGCGCACCTTCTCGCCACTGCGGAACAAACCGGTCCAGTTGCCCAGTGAGGTCGTGCCGTTCATCAGGTAGGTGTAGGTGTTGGCGTTGACGTCGGACAGGTCCGTGGGCGTCATCCGCATCACGCCCCACATCTTGTGATCTTCCTACGTGGCCGACAGGCCGTTG
>NZ_JAGXKC010000011.1:0-104291 GCF_019091045.1 Stenotrophomonas sp. GbtcB23
TCACCTGACCCGGTTTGTGGAATGGGCGCGCAGCCTTGCACACCCTGTCCACCGATAGGATAGGAGCCTGGTGGGCATGAGCCCTCCGCAAAGGCCGTGCCAGAAGCGAGAGCCAAGACGAACAGACATACCATTCTTTTCATACACCACTCCTAAGTCGCTCTACACTCAACACAGGCTGCTGCAGAATGCAGAGTCAGACCTCTCACTCCGCCTTTCCATACCTACCAGTTTCAGTGGCGGCAGATGGGGAACTGGATTGAGACCCGGAAATCGTACGGCCTGTCTGCTGCACTTGATTTTCAGTTCCGCCACTCGAAGCATTGGACGTCTGCGCCGGCGTATAAGAACCCGGCGGCTGGCCCTGCGGACCCGCGGCTGCCGAGCCACCTATCTGGGAATATGCCATGAAGCTACCCAACGTACCCTGGAAGAACATCGCGGCCATTGGGGGCGCAGTCAGAATCAGTGTCGTGAGGATGAGGCCCATGCCACCTTGCTGCATGGCCTGGCTGGTCATGCCGTCGCTCATCGCATCATCAAGGAAGAAGCTGTTGATCAGCGACGATGTCCAGAATGCCGCCGAAACACGAATGACCATGTCCAACGCGATGGAGACCATGGCCGACAGCACCGCCATGGAGAACATGGTGCCTATGCCATAGAACAACCACTTCTGGAAGAACTGCTTGGTCTGGTCGAACAGTAGACACAGAATGAAGAGCGGCCCGAACCCGATGAACAGCGCGATTGCAACCTGGTAAAGCAGCAGCATGGCGCCAGCCGTCACGGCCGGGCCGCCCGTGCCAATGCCGATGAACCACATGGCACGCGTCTTCTCCTCGCGCAGGCCGCCATCGTCCAGCACCTTGATCGCATCGATACTGGACAACGCCACCTGCATCCAGGCCAGGCTCTTGTCGATCTGGTCTTCAGCGGTGCCGCTCTTGCCGGTGACAACGCGAGTGATCAGGCCACCAACGTCCTTGGTCAGGAAGTCACTGACGCTGCTGCCGAACATCGCCATCGACGTTGCCACACTGATGATCAGCGCCGCGCGGGCCATGTTGGTGACCAGCACCATCATCGAGTCGCGGCTCTGGCCAGTGACGATGCGGTAGCCCTGGATCAGCACCCACAGGGTCATCAGGATCAAGGCAATACCGCCGACCCAGGCCATCATGCGGCCCATCATCTCGATACCGAAATCGTTGATGCGCTCGCGCAGGTAATCCAGGATCAGCTTGAAGAACACGAAGTCGCCAATCGACTGGACACGCACTGCGTAGCCCAGCAGATCCTGCAATCCGCCCGAGAAATCAAAAACGTTGGCAATCGACCTGATCGACATTTCCACAATCCCTTGGTGATGCTGCTACTGCTTTGGGTCCGGCATTACTTTGCAGACCCGCTGAACCTGCTTGGGCGAGTTACTTGACGCTGAGCGCGCCCTTGAGGGCGGCGGTCTTCACCAGTGTCCCGATGATCTGGTTGGTTGTATCGCCTTTGAGGGCGTTCTCGGCAACCACCTTCTGGTTGGCTTCCATCACCTCGATGTAGGCGTCGTACGAGTGCATCCGCGATTGCCAAATCTGCGCCTGAACCGCCAGGTCGTTGGCCATGCGAAGGGCTTCACTGTCCGTGCCCTGCACGTTGCCCTGGCTGTTGCTGAAAATACGCATGTTGAAAATCCGGGTGAGCGACGACTGCATGAGCGGCACAGATTCGGTCATGAACTTGACCGCCTCGTTGTACTTCCGGTTCTGCATCATGCGGATGTTCACGCAGATTTGTGTCTGCTGTTGCTTGAAATCGGCCTTCGGGTTGAAGACGAAGGTCTTGAACAGGCCGGTCACGCTCAGGTCGGTAGTACCGCCACAGCTTTGCGCAACCAGATAGTTGTCCGCCACTGGAGTGAGCGCGATACCCTGCGGCATGCCAAAGTTGTTGAGTACCGCCTGCACCTGGACCAACGCCTGCGCATACTGCTCCAGCGTGCGGATCCAGCGGGTGCGCTGTTCGACATACTCGGCCGCGTCCTGCACCTTGGAGGCGTACGCGGTGATCTCGGCCTTGTAGGTGTTGATCTGGTTCATGATCTGCTGGTACACGCTCGGGCCGACTTCGACCACGGGCATCGTGTAGGCGGGCGCGGGCGCGTTGCACATCAGCACGGTCACCAGCGACAGGGCGGCCAGGCGGAAGCTGAAGTGACGGCGGCGGGTCGTGTTCTTGTTCATGGCAATGTCCATAATTATCTCCATCGAATGCGGCGAAAGCCTGTCCCTGATCGGCCGGGGGACCGTCAGGCAACGGCGTCCTGTCGTGTCCCGGCGGGCTTTCCAGAGCCCTTGCGCTTCCTGTAGAACTCACTGAGCCACTGGTCCGGGGTGAGGTCGGCCTGCGATACCTTCTCGCGCTGGGCGGCGTCGAGCAGGACGCGGTGCATCACGTCGATATTGTCGGTGGAGGCCGAAATCACCGACAGGATGTCGTCCATGCCACGCAGGTTGAGCTGGCACACGCTGGCAGCGTGGCCCTGCTTGACCAGGAAGCAGCGCGAGCGCTCGTCCAGGGCGGTGACCACCTTGAACTCGGACTCGGTCAGCTTCAGGCCGTCGATGTAATCCGAGCGGCTGGCATTGGGGTTGGGCAGCAGGATCAGCGTGGCGGTCTGCTCGATCAACGCCGCGGCGATGTCGCTCTTGAGCGCATCTTCCGGGCTCTGGGTGGCGAAGATGCCCATGCCGTTCTGCTTACGGATGGTCTTCTGCTTGTTCTTGGCGAATTCCTTCAGGCCGCCCTCGCCGTCCAGGATCTTCCAGAATTCGTCCATCACGTAGATCAGCGGGCGGCCGTCGATCAGCGATTCCAGGCGGTGCAGCAGGTAGTTGATGACCGGCACGCGCACTTCGGGGTTGTCGATGATGTCGGTGTAGTCGAAGCCGATGATGTTGGCGCGGCTCAGGTCGACGGTGTCGACCGGGTTGTCGAACACCCAGCCCAGCGAGTTGCCCGAGGTCCACTTGCGCAAGCGCGCGTACAGGCCATCGTCGCCCATGTTGGGCAGGCTCTTCTGGAAGTTGGTCATGCTGCGCAGGTGCATGGGGGTGTCGAGCATGTTCTCGACACCGCGGAAGATGTCCTCTTCCTCGCGGGCGCTGTACTCGTGCTTGTTGGCCAGCACCTTGATCAGGTCGGCCAGGAACTGCACGTTGGCTTCATTGTTCTCGCACTGGAACGGATTGAAGCCGGTGGCCTGGCCGTTCTCGAGCGCCAGGTAGTTACCGCCACAGGCGCGCACGAAGATCTCCGCGCCGCGGTCCTTGTCAAAGAAGAAGATGGTCGGCGACGGGTCGTACTTCTGCACCTGGCTGAGCAGGAAGTTGATCAGCGCGGTCTTACCCGTACCGGACTTGCCGATCACCATGGTGTTGGCGATGGCCTTCTCGCCCAGCGAGTTCTCCGACGGGTGGGTAGCGTGGAAGTTGAAGTAGTACGGCTGGCCGTTGGTGGTCTGCAGCGTGGTCACGCAGTCGCCCCACGGGTTGTTGTGCTGCTTGCCGGTGGCGAAGTTGTGCAGCGGCGACAGGCCCAGGAAGTTCAGCGAGCTGATGTTGGCCAGGCGGGTGCGGTAGCGCCAGTTGGCCGGGAACTGCGAATAGAACGAGGCGGTGACGGCCAGGTCTTCCTTGGTCGACACGAACCCGGCGTTGGACAGCTCGGCGCGGGTGGTGGCGATGTTCTGCGAGAGCTTTTCCTGGCTGTCGGCGTAGACGGCCATGATGAAGTGGTACTCGCCCAGCACGAAGTTGCCGGAGGACAGCTGGTCCATCGCCTGGTCGAGCTCGACGATCTGGCTGACCGCCTTGTCGCCGGAGGAGATCATCATGCCCTTGGTGCGGTCGAGCACCTTGAGCGCGTCCTGGCGGCCCATCGGGCTGAACGAATGGGTGATGACGTATTCGAAGTCGAGGTACTTCAGGCCGTTGAGCACGCCCGGATAGGTGCCCTCGGCGTATTCCTTGATGTTGAGGATGGCGCCGAAGTGATTGACGCCGTTGGGCGTGCTGATCACGAAATCGCCGGTCTTGGCCGAGAACATGTGGCGGCTGATCGGCAGGTAGTCCTTGACCGGCGCGGACAGCACCGGTACCGGCTCGTCGACCCGGTTGAGCAGGTAGCCGAAGAACTCCAGGGTCTCGGAGAACACCATGCCGTTCTTGGCTTCGTACATGCCCATGCGGTACGGCGAGTAGTCGCGGATCACCGCTTCCACGTTGCCGGCCATCTCCAGCAGCTTGGCCACGGACTGGTCCTGCTCGGCCTGAAGCTGGGTGATGCTGGAGGACTTGTCCATGAAGCGCTTACCGGACACGACCGGCCGGTAGATCATGGTCAGGTACAGCTCGTTCTGCATGATGCGCTGCGAGGAGAGCATGCCCATGTACTGGTCGGACACGTCCTGGTTGAAGCGCTGGGAGAACTTGCTGCTGCCTTTGAGCTGGCGGCGACGGCGGATGTCGTGCACCCAGAAGGCGACGTTGACGAAATCCGGTGCGCGCAGGGTCTGCAGCAGTCGATTGAAGGTGTTGTGGCGGTGTTCGAGCTCCCAATCCTCGCGCCCCACGAAGGGCAGGCCTTCCAGGTGCCAGGTCAGCAGGAAGTCTCCACCCGTGGTCTTGACGACCGTCGGCGCCACATGGGACGACAGGGGAATGAATTCGCTGATCGAGGTATCGGGACTGAACATGGGCGCTTCCAAAGGGTGCTGCGGGGATGGTGCGGGGCCTGCACCGGGCAGGCGATGTGATCGCCTGCCCGGCCTGTAGCGTGCCGTGGTCAGTCCGACGGCGGCGGCTTGTCGCGGTAATGGTTGGGCGTGAAGACCCACATTCCGTCGTGCTGCTGCAGGTTGCGCGCGCGGAACTTGAACTGCAGGCGCAACCCGATCAGGCGGAAGATCATTTCATCGCGCTTTGCCATGTGACGCAGGATGAAGATGGCAATCGGGATGGTGATCAACAGCCGCATGTCGATGTACATGCTCAGCAACAGCAAGCCGCCTGCGACCAGGAAGAACGGGACGTACGGAACGCCCAGAAACATCGCTGGCCGCGTGCAGCCGCGGAACAGGACGTTCTTATGCACTGTAGTACTGGACGGCGTTCATGATGGCGCCGGTGGCGCTGCCGGCGCAGGAGCTGGAACCGCCGTCGCCGAGCAGCATCTTGGCGATCTGGCCAGCGGCGCCGATCAGCAGGCCACCGATCAGGATCGGGGCCACGTCACCGATGCGCTTGTGGGCGAAGGCGATCTGGTAGCCGGCGAAGATGACGGCGATGGTCACCACGGCGATGGAGGCGATGTTCAGCAGGCCGTTGATGTTGGAGAAGAAGCCGCACACCTTGGTGTCGGTGCCGCCGAAGTTGGTGGACTGGGCGAACACGTCCGGCACGAACACGGCAGCGGCGAAGGCAGCGGCCATCAGCACGGTCTTCAGAGTGCGCTGGGCCTGGGCGATATCGAGGTTGTTACGCTTCATGGTGGGTTTTCCTTGTTGATGGTCTAACACGACTGGATCGGTCCTTCAGAACACGAAGGCTTCATCCCCAGCGGGGATGTTCTGTACCGGCATGGCCTGCGCAGGTGCGGCCTGCGCGGGTAATGCCACCGGGGCATTGCGTTCACTCCAGGCGCGCACCACGACCGGGCCGGCGTCGTTCTGTGCCGGCATGGGCTGCGGTGCGACTGGTTGCTGGGCGATGGGCTGCGGTGCGGGCATCTGGGCGGCCTGCGGCTGCGGCACCACCTGATCCATGGCACCCATCACCACGCGTGACAGCGCGGCGTCGGCGGTGCGGACCAGGCCACCGCGCACCATCGCGCCGGTGGAGGGGTAGACCTCGTAGGCACGCGCCGGATCCACCGGCACGACGGCCTGTGCATACGTGGGCGAGAGCGCCTGCATGGCCTGCACGCGCGCTTCGGCCACGCCCTGCGGCTGGCCGCTGAACTGCGGGTGGTGGGCCACCTCGACCGCGCGGCGCTGGGCACGGCTGACCACGTCGATCGGCGCGGCACCGTTGGCGGCGACCATGTTGCCGCGCTGGCGCGAAATGGACGCGAACACCTTCTGCACGTAGCCGTGGCGGAAGCCGGTGGTGAAGTTGCCCGAGTAGTAGCAGCTGAAGGACTTGCCCCAGTCCCTGCCCGAGCGGCCATAGCACTCGGCCAGGATGCGCGAGGCGGCCTGCAGGTTCGGGCACTGCTGGAACGCCTTCTCGTAGGAGTCCAGTCCGTACTTGGCCAGGTTGTAGCGGTTGACCTGGGCCAGGCCCACCGAGAAGTTGTAGCCCTTCTCTTCCAGCATCCGCACGGTGGCCAGGGCCTCGTCCAGCTGCTTGGGCTGGCGCACCAGCGCGCCGCCGACCACGCCGATGGCGTAGGGGTTGCGCGAGGATTCGACGTTGATCACGTGCTGCATCACGTCCATGGACACCGCCATTTCCGGACACACCATGGCTTCCAGACCGGGCAGCATCAGGCGTCACTCCCTGCGGCCAACGCGCGTTCCGGGCTGAAATCAATGCCGGTGATGTAGCGGCTGCCGGCATGCGCCTTGATGTGCACGACCACGTCGATGGTCATCTTCAGCAGGCGCTTGATCACCGAGAACTCCAGGCCGGAGCCTTCGGCCGAGGCCTTCACCATCAGGCCCAGCTGGTCCCAGGTCTGTTCCGGGCTGCCGGCATGGCAGCTGGTGATCGACCCGGGATGGCCGGAAGCGCAGTTGCGGATGAAGTAGAACGCTTCATCGCCGCGAAGCTCAGCCAGGATGATGCGGTCCGGCTTCATGCGCAGGCACGCTTCCATGCAGCTCTTGGCGGTGACGTTGCTGGCGCTCTGCCCGCCCTTGGAATACAGCAGGTGCACCACGTTGGGCTGGCTGATGAACAGCTCGCGCGCATCTTCGATGGTGACCAGGCGTTCGTTGGCCGGGATGTGGTTGACCAGCGACTTCATGAAGGTGGTCTTGCCGCTGCCGGTGGCACCGGATACCACGATGTTCTTGCGGTACTGCACGGCCTTGCGGAAGAACTCGGCGTAATCGCGGTTCTGGCGCAGGGCGAGCAGTTCCTGGTCCTGTTCGCTCAGCGCGTGGCCCTGCTCCAGGATCTGGTTGAAGAACCCGTCGCTCTGGTACTGCTCCAGGGTCTTGGTGTGCTTGGACGGCAGGCGGATGGTAATCGACACCTTGCCGGCGTCGCACGCCGGCGGGATGACGAACTGGGCGCGCTGGCCGGTCGGGAAGGTCAGCGACACCACCGGATCGACGTCGGTGATGCGCTGGCCGGTGTTGCTTTCATTGACCACGGCGGTACAGAACTGGCGCGCACGCTCGAAGGTCAGCGTGGGAACTTCCACACGCTGCCATCCGTCACGCGTTTCCAGGTACACCTCGCCCGGACGGTTGATGCAGATTTCCGTCACGTCGGGCGATGTCATGTACTGGTGAATGCCCAGGACCTCGTACTGGTACCTGAGAAACTCACTGGAAACGTCGGCTACAGGGGCCACTTCGGCGTCCATGTTCTGTCCAGGCGATCAGCGGCGGCGCGGCAGCACGTCGCTGAAATCGACGTCCTTGGCCACGTAGACACTCATCACGGTGCCTTGGTTGATGGTGACGGTGGGCGGGCGACGCTCGCTCATCGCTTCGTTGGCCAGGCGCTCCATGCTTCGCGCGGTGGCGCTCTCATAGGGCGACTGCACGGCAAAACCGTTGCTGCTGATGGTGGTGGTCTCCGGGCCGTGTTCGGCCGCGGCGTATTTGAAGGCGTCCGCGATCAGGCTGATCATCAGCGCCGAGGCGATACGGCTGCCCCAGTGCGCGCTGTAGTCGCCCGGGTGGCCCGCGCCACCGAGCTGGTCGATACCCGGGCTGGACATGGCCACGTCGATGCCGTTCGGCGTGGTGATGCGGTCCCAGATCACTTCGACCCGCTTGCCCTTCGGGCCGCCGCCATACGCACCGTAGATCTTCGAACCCTTCGGCAGCAGCAGGCTGCGGCCGTTGATCGAGTACACCGGTTCGGTCAGAAGGCACGAAGTGAAGCCGGAGACGTCGGTGATGATGCGGGTTTCCAGCACGCAGCGCAGGTAGGTGCCGCGCACCAGCAGTGCATCCGGGCTGCGGATGAAGGCAGCGCTGGAGACGTCTTCGACGTCGGGACCGCGGCGGACCTTAGTCGGTGCCGGCTGCTGCGCACCCGGCAGCTGCGCCATCATCGCGCGGGTGTACTCGTCATCGGGACGGCCACCGAGGCCACCCTGCCCTTCGGCCCCAGTCGCCCCATTGCTGCCACCCACGCCGTTGCCCGACGCCATGCGGCGGTCCAGCAGCGACGGCTGACGCGGTTCGTTGGACATGCCCATGTCACTGGGAATGGCCGGCGGTGTGCGGTACGGGTTGTCCTGTTCCGGCGGCGGCAGCGGCGGCAGCATTTCAATGGGCTGCGTATCGGCCACCGGGGCCTGCGGCAGCACCGGCTGCGCCGTCGGCAGTTCAGGCGTGGACACGCGAGCCTGTTCGTTGACCTTGGCCGGACCGTCCTGGTCGTCGCTGCTCTTGCGCAGCAGCAGGAAGCCCATGGCGATGATCAGCACCAGGATGCCGCCCAGGAACGCCAGCGCCTTGCGGTTCAGGCGCTGTTCCTCGGCCGAGCGCAGCTGCGGCGCGGCGGCATCGAGGTTGGGATTGTTGTCGGCCACGTTCTGGCCGTAGTACGGGTTGCTCGGCGCGTCGCCGTCGTCACGGCCGTGGTTCGGCTCGTTGCCGGGAGTGTTGTGCTGGCTCATTTCTTCACGTTCCTTCGCAGACCAACGACGTTGTCACCGTGACGGATGACCAGGTAGGGATAGGTGCCATGCACGATGAGCGAATTGCCCTCCACCGTCGTGTTGACCACGAAATCCTCACCGTACTCGCTCTCACGGCCGAACACCGCCGGGAAAATGCCCGTCTTGTACTCCGGCGACGCCGGCAGTTTCAGGTAGGTGAAACGGCCATCGTCGTAGGCATTGACCGGGATCAGCCAGCCCATCTTCTTGGCGCGGCGGGTGGAGTACGAATAGTCGAAGTTGTACTGGCGATCCTTGGCCAGTTCCGAGCTGAGCAGCGGCTTGACCTCTTCATCCACCGCCTGCTGGGCGGTACCGAACTCGGTATCGCTGGGGTAGCTGAAGGCGATCTTGTACTGCACGCCGGCACGACGCGCCTGTTCCAGCTGGCGCCAATCGGTGGCCACCACCTTCAGTTCGAAGATGTAGGAATGGGTCTCGGTGCGCACCATCATGTTGGTGTCCACGTCGACGTTCTTCGGCTTGAGGTAGAACACGTTCTCGCGACGGGTCAGCTCCCAGCCACTGCTGAAGCCGGTGCTGTAATCCAGGATCTTCTCGTTGGGGCTCAGTTCGATCTGGGTGGTGAGACCCAGGCCGGTGCGCACCGGATAGATGCGGTCCTGTTCGTATTCGTAGTGGTCGACCACCTGGGCCTTCGCAGGCGCGGAGACCAGGGACATCATCGGCACCAAGGCCAATGCGGCCCACCAAAGTTTGCTACTACTCATCGGTTGCTTGCTCCCTCAGCAGTTCCGGTGGAAATGTTCTGTGCCGGCACGTTGGCCGGTTGCCGCGGCGCGACTTGTCCTGGTATCGCCTGGCCCGGCACTGCCTGCCCGGGGTATTGCTGCTGCATCGGCTGCGTGGGGACCTGGCCCGGCACCGTCATCTGGCCCGGCACCTGCTGCCCCGGCACCACCATCTGGCCGGGGACGGCCTGGGCCGGCACCGCAACCGGCTGGCCGGTGGCCGGGTCGATCATGGTGGCGGTGGCCGGGTTGTTCGGGTCGTACACCGGCGCTGCCGCGGCGGCAGCCGCTGCCGCCTGCGCCGCCTGCGCCGCAGCCGCTTGGTTGGCCTGCCTGGCCATATCGGCGTCGTCGGGCACCGGCACGCCACGGGCGTAGTCGTTGTCGACGCGGTATTCGGTCACCTGGAACGCCAGCGGATTGAGGATCCGGTCCTGTTCGCTCAACGCCAGGTCGGTGCGGTAATCAAAACGCATCGTGACCAGCTTGTTGTCCAGGAACTGGGAGACCCCGGTGGTCTTGTCGAGCAGGCTGCGCTGGATGCGCACCGAGGCGCCGCGGAAGCTGCCGTTGCCTTCGGCGGCCAGCGGCGTGATGCTCAGGATCTTGACCCGGATTGCCTTGTTGGTGCCGTACACGAACACCGGGTTCTGCGGGTTGTTGTTCGCATAGCGCTGGCGCTGGGTGGCGGCGACCGGCTCGGACGACATCGTGAACACCAGGTCCCAATCGCGCAGGCCCATCACCGCCGAGTCGAACGACTCGCGCGCCAGCACGTACTGGGCCACGTTGCTGCGGTTGATGGCTTCGTTGGCGGTGATCGATCCGTCACCGAAATTACCCGCCAACCGGGCCACGGTTGCGTTGCCGGTGTAGGCGTCGGCCATCACCAGGAACGGCACCTTCTCCTTCAGCGGCAGCATGTAGTAATAGCCGCCGGCCAACGCCAGCGACATCACCAGTGAACCGGTCGCCACCCACCAGGCGCGGCGCTCGCTGCGGCGCGCCATGTCGGCAACGGTCAACTCGTAGCTCACCGCCTTGGCGACCGCCTGGTCGACCTTGGGGGTGTTGCCTGTTTCCTTCTTTCGGAACATGGGGTCATCCGTACTGCTGGAACATCAAGGGGCCGCGGAACTCAGCTTCCGCTGGACGCGTCGACACTGCCGGCGGCAGCGGTCGGCGATGCGGCGGAGGCGGACTGCACGACGATCTGGTTGCCGACGATGGACACCGACACGCCCTGCCCTGCATAGGCGGCAGTGAGATCGATCATCGCCTGCTGCGGATTGGTGGTGCCGATCGTGGAGACCGCGCCATACAGCGTGTAATCGGAGCTGATGCGGTAATCCAGCGTCATCCCCGAATCCTTGGCCCAGCGTTCAAGCATGGTCTTCAAGGTGCCATCCATGGGCGAGGCCTGGTACACGTAGCTGGTGTACAGCGGAATTTCCATGGTGGTGCTGGCGAAGCGGTTCACCGGCTTCCAGCGACCGCCAAAATCCGGCGCGTCGGGAGTCGCACAACCGGCGAGCAGCAGCACGGCAACGGCGGTGGCAACGCTGATGGATCCCTTTGACAGAAACGCTTGCTTCATACGAACTTCCCTATGACGTACGGAATAGCGGCTTTTAACCGGGAAAAAACGGCAACACGCTGACGTGTCATGGCCTGCGGTCAGGCCCGACAACGCAACGTTGGATGCGAGCAACACCTTTCACCGGTGCAACCGGGCCCCCGCCCCGTCTGGTGTGTAAACGCCCCGAACGCCTGTCCGGCCCCTGCGCCTGCACACCCAACCCGAGAAAAGCCATCCATGTTCCTCTTGACTGCTTCAGTGCATGTCTTCCAGCACTGGTCTCAACAACAAATTCATGACGTACAGAACGTCCATCACAAATACGATGCCACACATTCGCGTCAAATCAACGTCAAAAGCGACAATTTTTTAACGTTCATCCCGCGTTTCTTTGACGCACGTCACATGCCTTCACATATGACGATTACAGATCCAACGTCGGCACCGACGTCTTCGGCAACAGACGCGATGTGAAGTAGCGGTCCTGGTAATACTTGATCTTGTCGCACTTGACCGGATGCGGAATGCCCTCGTAGAGGAACACCTCATGGTCGTTGCCCATCGCCTTCAGCTCCTGCGGCAGCATCAGCGCGCGCCGCTCTTCGGTGAAGCTGTGGGTCTTTTCACGGGCGTGCGTGACATTCTTCCTGCGCACGGTGGTGTAGCCGAGCATTTCCGAATAGTCGTTGGCATCCTGCTGCTCACGCGGCGCGTAGAGGATCTGCAAGGCGTGGTTGGTGATGATGGTGCGCGAGACGTCCCTGCCGTAGGTGGCGTCGAGCTGGGCCATGCTCTGGATGATGGGCAGCAGGCGCACGTTGTAACCGGCCATGTAGGATACCGCCGAGGCGATGATGTCCACCTTGCCGATCGCGGTGAATTCGTCCATCAACAGCAGGCACTGGTACTTCAGGTCCGGGTTGGACTTGGGCAGTTCCTTGGTGTTGAGGTTGATGATCTGGCTGAAGAACAGGTTGATGATCAATCGGCTTTCAGCCAGCTTGTTGGGCTGGATGCCGATGTAGATGGTCATCTTCTTCCTGCGCAGGTCGGTCAGCAGGAAGTCATTGGCACTGGTGGCCTTGTCCAGCACCGGGTTGATCCAGGCGTTCAAGGGCTCCTTGAAGGTGCCCATGATCGACGCGAAGGTTTCATCGGCCTGCGACAGCAGGTTGGCGAATGCCGAACGCGCATTGCCGCTCAGGAACTTCTGTTCGGACAGGGCCTTGAGGTACTTCTTCAGGTCGCTGCCATCGCCGGTGGACAGGCGGAACACCGCGCCCAGCGTCGGCGTACCCTGCCCGCCGGGGAAGCCCTGGCGACGCTCGTCGTCCCAGTTCTCGAACAGGTACAGGGTGAAGGCCATGAACGCATTGCGCGCCTGGCTGATCCAGAACTTCTGCTCGTCCGAACCATCCGGGTACAGCATCGCGGCGATGCTCATCAGTTCCGAGACGCGGAAGGCCTGGTCGTCGGAGACGTAGCTGAGCGGGTTCCAGCGATGGGTGCGGCGGTCTTCGGCAAACGGATTGAACAGGAACACCTCATGGCCCTGGCTGGCACGCCAGCCGCTGGTGAGGTCGAAGTTTTCCTGTTTGATGTCCAGCACCACCACCGACTCGCCGTACTCGAGCAGGTTCGGAATGACCACGCCCACGCCCTTGCCCGAACGGGTCGGCGCGGCGAGGATCACGAACTGCTGGCCACTCAGGCGCACCAGCTTGCCGCCGAAGCTGCCCACCACGATGCCGTTGTCGGTCTTCTTGAACAGACCGTGCCTGGCCAGGTCGGCGGCTTCCGCGAAGCGGGCATCGCCGTGCAGGGATTTCTTCTTCGGCTTCAGCACGAAGAACAGCGCAACCAGGCAGGCCACGATCGGCAGGCTGAAACCCACCACGCCCGCCGCTTTGATCTTGGTCAGGTACGGCGCAACCGCCGGCTGGTCCATCGCCTGGACGTACTGGTAATAGGTATTCCACTTGAACAGCCCGGTATCGAGGCCGAGGAACAGCAGCGTGAGGTAGCCGGCAAGGCAGTAGCCAACAAGTGCGGTCAAGAGGATGACAACAGCGGTGACAACGATCTTCTGCGTGGACAAACCCAATCCTCCATGACGCGCCCGAAGGCGCTACGACTGACGCCGACGCCTGCGTGGCGCCGCGCGTGTACCGGTTGCTTCAACTTCCCCAAGGGCCGTCTTCGCTTCCTCGCGCAACAGCGACCAGTGCAGGTGCGCCTCATCAAGCGACACCACATCGGTCAGCCGCGCGCCGTCGGAAGTGAGGACGGCGAAGCCGAACACATCGGCCGGACTGTAGACCGGCGAATATGTCAAAGCCACCAGCTGAAACCTGCCATCTACCCGCAGTGCGTGAGGGAATTGCACCATCACGCACGCTCCCTCGGGTCGATGCCAATGCGCGCATGCTAATGCACGTTTACGGCGATGCCAATCAGAAATTACTTACAATACAGCTGTGAATACAGGTGTACTCGCAACAATGTTGCGCGTGGCGGGACAATGTAACGAGATCGCGTTCAACACTCATCGCAAGCCGTGAAGATAGCGTGTACGTCCCGCACGTCTCACTGCGGTCAGTTGTTGCCGCCGAGGTTGCGGTGCATGGGACACATGCACCCACTCACCGAATTCTTCGATGAGCTGGTCGAACGGAAGTTGCAGTTCGACGATGCGTCGCGCCAGCGCCATGGAGCTCATCCCCTCCACCTGGATGTCTGCGGCCTGGCCACTGCGGTGCTGGCTGCCAGCCACCCCGCCTACGGCGCGATTGACCGCGGCCGAGCGGAAGCCGGACGTGATGTACACCGGTTTACCAATTGAATCGCGCAACGGCTGCAGCACGTTTGTAGCCAAAGCCTGTAGTGCGGCGCGCTCTGCACGGTTGGGCACGTTGGGCAGCCCTGTCGCGGTCCGGGTGAACTCTTCAAGATGGAAGTTCGGCGTCAGCAGCATCGGCATCCACACGCGGAATGGGATGGTCCAAGCGTGAAGCGTGCGCACCTCGCCGACGTGAAGATCGCGTGAAGAAAAGGCGAAACCGATCCCCGGTTCCAGCGGCCACGCCACAGCATTCCAGCACCGGATACCTTGATTCCGGCCATATGTTGCGCCGCAGCAGTACAATGGGCCGCTTCATTCTCCGCCTGCTGCCCATGAGCCCCACTCCCCTCCCCCTGGCCGCGCGCCTCACCGCGCGCCAGCGCACGCTGATCATCCTGGCGCTGTCGCTCGGCGGCTTCGCCATCGGCACCAGCGAATTCGCCAGCATGGGCCTGATGCTGGAGATCAGCCGCGGGCTGTCGATCAGCGAGACCCAGGTCGGCCACCTGATCAGTGCCTATGCCATCGGCGTGGTGGTGGGAGCACCGGTGCTGGCGTTCGCCGGCGCGGGGTATGCACGCCGCACGTTGTTGCTGGGACTGATGGGCTTCTATGCCGTGGGCAACCTGGCCAGCGCGCTGGCCCCGGACTACCTGACGATGCTGATTGCCCGTTTCGTGGCGGGCCTGCCGCACGGCGCCTACTTCGGCGTGGCCATGCTGGTGGCCGCCGCGATCAGTCCGCCGGCGCAACGTGGCGCCGCCGTATCGAAGGTGCTGCTTGGACTGTCGGTGGCGATCCTGGTCGGTAATCCGCTCACCACCTGGCTGGGCCAGCAGTTGAGCTGGCGTACCGCGTTCGCGCTGGTGAGCGTGCTGGCGATTGCCACGGTGCTGATGATTGCCCGCTTCCTGCTGCCGGACCCGGATGAAGTGCGCACCTCGCCGATGCGCGAACTGCGCGCGTTCAACCGGCCACAGGTGTGGCTGGCGCTGGCGATCGGCTCGGTGGGCTTTGCCGGCATGTTCTGCGTGTTCACCTACCTGGCGCCGACGCTGGTGCAGGTGACCGGCCTGGCCGAGTCGTGGATGCCGGTGGCGGTGGGCATCTTCGGCATCGGCGCGATCATCGGCAATGTCGCCGGTGGCTGGCTGGTGGACCGCTTCCAGTTCCGGGCGGCCGCGATCGTGCTGCTGTGGTCGATCGTGGTGCTGCTGGCCTATCCGCTGGCCGCCAATTCGGTGTGGACGATCTTCCCGATGATCATCGCGGTAGGCACCATGGGCGCCCTCGCCGCCGTGCTGCAGACCCGCTTGATGGACGTGGCGGGCGAAGCGCAGACCCTGGCCGCGGCGTCCAACCATGCCGCGTTCAATACCGCCAATGCGCTGGGCCCGTGGTTCGGTGGCCTGGCTATCGGCGCCGGCTTCAGCCCCGCCGTGACCGGCTATGTCGGTGCGGCCACCGCGCTGGGCGGCCTGCTGTTGTGGGTCGTGGCAGTACTGGTGCAGCGCCAGTCGCGCACTGGTGCGGTGGTGGCCTGCGAGCGCTGATCCGCAAACGTGGCGCCGCGCTGAAGAAGCCCCGCTCCGGCGGGGCTTTTTTGTTGGGATTTTCCTATCATGGCGGCCCACCTCTCCCCGATGCCGGCCCGTTCCGGTACGTGGCCCGCTTTCCTGGATGTACCGATGATCCACGACTGGTCCCCTTCCCCGTGGGGCCGACGCCTCTCGCGTTCGCCGGACTGGCGGCTGCGCCGGCTCGATGACCGTTTCGAGCTCACCGTCGACGCGCAGGTGTATTCCCTGCCGGTCAGCGCAACCCAGGCGTGGCACCTGCAGCGCGGTGCGGTATGGACCACGCTGTGCATGTCGACCGACGAGGGTGAGCTTCGCCTGGGCGGGCTCCCCAACGCGCAGGCGCACGAACTGGAAGCGCTGTGGAGCGCCAGTGCGCACGTCCATCGACAGGACCACGCGGTGGGCGAGGCCAATGCAGCGTTGGCGCAGATCCGTGAGTGGCTGCAACAGGTCGACGCGGTGATGGCGGGTGCCGATGCCGCGGACCGCTGGCTGACCCAGGAACACCAGCATGCGCTGCTGCACGCGCGCCCGGTGCTGGCGCTGGACGACGATGCGCTGTGGGCGGTGTTCGACGATCCTGCGCTGCGCCCGCAGCTTGATGGGACCGCTGCGGTGATCGAGGATGACCTGCTGCGCTGGTCGGACGACTGGACGGCGGTGTGGGCGTCACGCAACGAAGCGCACCTGCAACGCGAACGGACCGATGCGGCGGGGCTGCTGAGCCACGTGGAACGGCTGCCCCTCAGCGACGAGCAGGCACGCGCGGTGCTGTGCTTCGACAGCCGGATGCTGGTGGTGGCCGCCGCCGGTTCGGGCAAGACCTCGACGATGGTGGCCAAGGCCGCCTACGCCGTCGAGCGCGGCCTGATGGCACCGGACCAGATCGTGATGCTGGCCTTCAACCGCGAAGCGGCCGGCGAACTGCAGCAGCGCACCAGCGCCGCCTTCGAGCGGCTGGGCCTGCCTGCCGGCGACGTTACCGCCTGTACCTTCCACGCGCTCGGTCGGCAGATCATCGGCAAGGTCACCGGGCGCATGCCGGAGGTGCCTGCGTGGGCGGTGGACGCCGCCCAGGGATTCGAACAGCTGGCCGACATCATCGACCGCCTCAAGGACCGGTCGCTGCACTTCCGCACGCAGTGGGACATGTTCCGGCTGGTGTTCGCGCGCGACCTGCCGCCGCAGGGCCAGGCCGCGCCGGCCGACGGCTGGGACGCCGAGGGTCACCGCTATGTGCGCACGCTTCGTGGCGAACGCGTGGGCAACATCGAAGAATGCGTGATTGCCGACTGGCTGTTCTACAACGGCGTTGAATACACCTACGAACCGCACCCGGTGCTGGATACCACCACCGATACCTGGCAACCGGGTCGCGCGGACTTCTTCTATCCGGGCACCACGCTGTACCACACGCATCGCACGGGTGACGGCGCCGATCCGCACCCGCGCGGCCGCGATGCGATGCAACTGCAGACCAGCAGCGGGCAGCTGCGCAGCGGCGCGCTGTTCGAGGCACTCGAAACGGCGTTGAGCGCGCACCGCATCCGGCTCGACCCCAACCCGGACCGCGAGCTGCCTGCGGAGGGTGCAAAGCCGATGCCGGACAGCGACCTCATTGGCCTGCTGCGTACCTTCATCAGCCACGCCAAGAGCAACGGCCTTGCCGTGGCCGACCTCGCCGAGCGCCTGCGCCAGCTGCCCGAGGACCGCTTCAAGCACCGCTACCGCCTGTTCCTCGAACTGGCCACGCCGATCCTGCACGCGTGGGACGATGCGCTGGCTGCCGAGAATGCCATCGACTTCGAGGACATGCTCAACCAGGCCGCCGAACATCTCGAACAGGGCCGCTACGCATCACCCTATCTGCTGGTGATGGCCGATGAGTTCCAGGATGCCTCGCGTGCCCGTGCGCGGTTGTGCCGGGCACTGGTGGAGGCGCCAGGGCGGTATCTGTTCGCGGTGGGCGACGACTGGCAGTCGATCAACCGCTTCGCCGGCGCGGATGTGAGCTGCATGACCCACTTCGAAGCGACCTTCGGGCCGTCGCAGATCCTGCACCTCACCCGCACCTTCCGCTGCCCGCAGGCGTTGTGCGACGCCTCCAGCCGCTTCGTTTCAAGGAACCCCGGGCAGATCGCCAAGCAGGTGCGCTCGCTCGCACCGGCACAGGGCCCGGTCCTGCAGGCCTTCCAGGTGGCCGCGCGCGACCGCCTGCAGGATGCGATCTACCAGTACCTGCAGCGACTGCAGCAGCAGCTTCAGAGCGGGGCCATGGCGCCCGGCCGCGATGGCCGGTTGTCGGTGTTCATCGTAGGGCGGTACAACGCCGAGCGCGCGTTCCTTCCCTCGCACTGGGCGGCGCGCTTCGGCGCACACCTGCAGCTGAGCTTCCTCACCGCGCACCGCGCGAAGGGCGCCGAGGCCGATATCGTGATCCTGCCGGCCATGCTCGACCGCAGCTTCCCCAGTGCCCGCGCCGATGATCCGGTGCTCGCGCTGGCAATGCCGCATGCCGATGCGTATCCGCTCAGCGAGGAGCGCCGCCTGTTCTATGTCGCATTGACCCGTGCGCGACGCGCGGTGGTCATGTTTACCGTGCAGGGCAAACGCTCGCCGTTCCTCGACGAGCTGGTCCACGATGGCGCCGTGGAGATCACGGCCGCCAACGGCGAGACGATCCGCGAGCAGGCCTGCCCGGCGTGCGATGGCGGGGTGATCGTGCAGCGCAGCGGGTCCTACGGTGAGTTCGCCTCATGCTCGGGCTACCCGCGCTGCCAGTACAAACCGCGACACACGGCGGCGGCAACGGCACCACGGTAGCGCCACGCCATGCGTGGCTGACGCATCAATCAATCAAGCAATCCCAACAGCGACCGGTGCACCGCAACCCCGACCAACGCACCCTCGCCCACCGCCAACGCGATGCTGCCGGCCATCCGCCCGGCATCGCCACAGGCAAACACGCCCGGCACCGTGGTCTGCTTGGCCGAATCGGCCGTGATGCAGCCGGCATCCATCAGCTCGCAGCCAAGCTGTTCGGCCAGGTCGCAGGACAACGTCGACGTCGGCAGCAGGAACAGCGCATCGAGCACCACACGGCGGTCGTCGGCCAGCACTACGGTCGCCGTGTCTTCGACACGTTGGACGCGGGTCGATTCGATCACCACGCCGCATGCATCGAGCCGCTCGCGCTTGTCCGGGTCGATGCTGCCCGGGTCCGGGCAGAACAGCGTGATCTTTCCCCAGTCGCACAGCAGCAGCGCCTGCCCGACGCCACCATCCTTGGCGCAGCCGAGCACGCCGATGTTGCCTTCATACAACTCATAGCCGTGGCAGTAGGGGCAATGGTAGACACTGCGTCCCCAGCGCTCGGCAAGGCCATCGACGGGCGGCAAGGTATCGGTTACGCCATATGCCAGCACCAGCCGGTCGGCGGCGAACGTGCGGCCGTCGTCGCAGTCCACCTCGAACGAAACGCCTTCCTCCACGACGCGGGCGCTCGCGGCCTTGCCCTCCACCCAGGTCACGGTGGGATAAGTAAGCAGTTCGGTGCGCGCCTGCGCGGCGATTTCCGCCGGATGCATGCCTTCCCGGCCGATGAAGCCGTGCGCTTCGAGGGAATTGCGGTTGCGCGGCAGGCCACTGTCGATCACCAGCACGCTGCGCCGGGCCCGGACCAGCTGCAGGGCGGCCGACATGCCGGCGTAGCTGCCGCCGATGATGATGACGTCGAAATGGTCTTCCGCTGTACGGCTCATGCGCGGGTGGTACCTGTGTAGATGGATTTCGGCAGCATACGGTTGCCGCGTGAAGTACCGCTCACGTGCTTGCGGCACGCAGCGTCAAATGAACAGTTGCCTAGTGTTCGCGCCGCGTGAGGCCGGGATTCACTGCTTCGCTACCGGGTTCCAAGCAGGATCGATTCACCCACAACGGGTTCAACCACGAGGTAATTGAACATGGACAAGAATCGTACTGAAGGCGCGAAGAACCAGGTCAAGGGCACCGTGAAGGAAGTAGCTGGCAAGGTGACCGGCGACAAGTCGCAGGAACTGGAAGGCAAGGTCCAGAAGGAAGTCGGCAAGGTGCAGAGCGACGTGGGCAAGGCCCGCGATAACGCGCGCCATTGATGCCGGTGCCACGCATGGCGTGGCATTGCGTCAACCTCATGAAAGACGCCCCTTCCTGGGGCGTTTTCTTTTTGCCGTTTTCTGCTTCGACATCCGGCGCTTTCCGCCAGATACGCAAAACGCCTGCCGGTGCTGGTCATACACCGTCAACGTGACAGGGGCATGCTGAATGTTCGTGCGGGAGAATAACTATGCGGATATCGGGCAGTTTTCTTGCAGCAAGTGCTGTCACGCTGAAGGTAGGCATCGTGTTCTGGGTACTGGTGGCCTGGCGAACTCCGGGGGGCGAGCCTTGGGACGCGCCCGCGTTCTGGACCGTCGTCTATCCCATCGCACTGGGGATCGCTGCGGCTCTAGGCGCGTGTTTTCCCCGGCATGCGTGGCTGTGGGGCCTGCTGTTCATGGCGCTGGAGGTGCCAGTGGCGGCCATGGCGTCGGGCTTTGGCCCGATGTTTCTGGCCGGACTGGTATACGCAGCGGTGCTGGCGGTGCCCGCGATGGCTATCGCGGCAGCGGTGGGGGCGCTGCGTCGCCGCCTGCATGAGGCTTGAGGCATAGACCGCCAAGGCCGCCGCCGCGAAATATCCAAGCACATTCATGTAGTTCAGCTCCTAAAGCGAAGGGTTTGGCAGGAAGTGAACGACAGTCCTTGCTATAGCAGCAATCGGGAGCGCGATGCTTAGGGCCCGGGTCAAACGGTTCCCCGCATTGGCTTGGAATGGAATCCAGATGACTAAAACTATAGTGATCAGCGAGAAGATCACCACTGCTTTGCCGCTTGCCATCATCGCCAGACACAAGGCGATAAACGCAAACAACTCAAGAACAAGGATGGATTCCACAGCGCCAGGGCTCTCGATCTGCCACTGCTCGTTGACCGTGGCGTCTGGGGAGCCGCTCCGGTTCAACGGGGGCTCCTGTAACTCCCCGGTGCCCGTCAATCGAGTGATGACCAGGTCAGCATCCGTCTTGCTGAGCTTGACGACTCGTTGATCCTTCAACTATGCGAAGAGTCGAGCCCAGCCGATGAAAGGACGACCGCACGCACGTGGCGTGGGCCAGATCTTTGGTCCGGAAGGTACGCTAGATAAGCCGGCAGTCGAGCACGACGTGAAGATCGACGTGGACTCGCTGGACGAAGGACCAGCGGCCGGTGGCGGGCCGGCTCAGACGACGAGCGATGCGCATGCGAGTGATTCCTCTGCATGCTTCCTGCCTTCCAATCGACTCAAATCAAGATCTCAATCCAGATCACTTTTTTAGCATCTAGTGGCGGAGAGAGTGGGATTCGAACCCACGGAAGGAATGACCCTTCGCCGGTTTTCAAGACCGGTGCCTTAAACCGCTCGGCCATCTCTCCGGATGTCGCGCGCCGGCCGGGGCCGGGCGCGTATTCTCGCATGGTCGGCCGGGTTTACCCAAGGCCGACCCCGGCAGCGTCAGCCGGCGTCTACCGCCAGGGCGCCCAGGGCGCTGGCGCGGATCTTCTCCTTGGCCCGCTCGCACGCCCCACCGCAGTCCAGGCGCGACGCTTCCAGCTGCGGCGGCAGGTGCTCGGCCAGGAAATCGATGAACACCCGCACCGCCGGCAGCAGGCCGCGGCGGGAGGCGAATACGGCGTGGCAGATGCCCTGCGGCAGCGACCATTCCGGCAGCACCACTTCCAGTTCGCCGCTGCGCACGGCGTCGGCGCAGACGGTCTCGGGCAGCATGGTGATGCCGAAGCCGTCCTTGACCATGCTCTGCAGCAGCGGGAAGTCGAACCCGGCAACGCGCGGCTGCAGGTCCACGCGGCGCACCGCGCCTTCCGGGCCGTGCAGTTCCCAGCGCTGGCGGGCTTCGTCTTCGCTGATGCTCAGGGTGACGTGGTTGGCCAGTTCATCGGGATCTTTCGGGCGGCCGGCGCGATCCAGGTATTTCGGGCTGGCCACCAGCAGTTCCTGCACCTGGCCGAAGCTGCGCATTACCAGGCTGCCGTCATCGTCCAGGCGTGAGCGCACGCGCAGGGCGACGTCATAGCCTTCGTTGATGATGTCCACGCGTCGGTTGCTGATGTTCAGCTGCAGGCGCACTTTCGGGTACTGGGCCAGGAACTTCGGCAGCAGCTTGGGCAGCTGCATCTGCGCCAATGAGACCGGCACGCTGGCGCGCACGAGGCCGCGTGGCTCGGCACTGAGGCGGTCCACCACTTCGCGGGCGGCCTGGGCTTCGGCCAGCATGGTCTGCGCGTGGCGGTGTACGCTGGTGCCGACGTCAGTCACCGCGAAGCGGCGCGTGGAGCGCTGCAGCAGGCGCACGCCCAGATCGGTTTCCAGCTGGCTGATACGGCGGCTCAGACGGGATTTGGGGATGCCCAAGGCGCGTTCGGCAGCGGCGAAACCGCCGTGGTCCACCACCATGGCAAAGTAGTACAGGTCGTTGAGGTCGTGCATACCGAAGTTCCAGATATAGAACAATACGTGGTATTCAACCACCTTTATCCCAGCGACGCAACAACCTAGCCTGCTTTCCGTCGGCGGCGCCTTGACCGCCCCTCCCCGGATACAGGTGATTGCCATGAAGCTTCTTCACATTGATGCCAGCGTGCTGGGCGACAACTCGGTTTCCCGCCAGCTGTCCGCGGCCGTCGTCGCACGGTTCAATGAGACCGTTGAGAACCTCGATGTAACCTACCGCGATCTCGATCGTAATCCCATTCCCCATTTGAGTAGTGGTTCGCTGGCCCAGGTGGACGCGGCCGAAGCCACCGATGCCGAAGCGGTGATGCAGCAGTTCCTTGCCGCAGACGTGATTGTCATCGGCGCGCCGATGTACAACTTCAGCATTCCGTCGACCCTGAAGGCCTGGATCGACCGCGTGGCGGTGGCTGGGCGCACCTTCAAGTACACCGAGAATGGCCCGGTCGGCCTGGCCGGTGGCAAGCGCGTGATCATCGCCAGCTCGCGTGGCGGCATCTATACCGATTCGCCGGCTGACTTCCAGGAGCCGTTCCTGCGCCAGGTGTTCGCCTTCATGGGCATCACCAATGTCGAATTCGTGCGTGCCGAAGGCATTGCGTATTCGCCGACCCACCGCGAAGAAGCCATTGCCGCAGCGCTGGCCAGCCTGCCGGCCGCCGAGTTCGAAGAACTGGCCGAAGCCTGAGTGTTCCAGGGCAGGCGTTGAGTCCTCGTCGGACGCCCTGCCCGGGCCGGATTCCCCCTCCCCCATCCGGCCCACCCTGCGGCCCCGCCTCTGCGGGGCCGTTTCTTTTTCAGGCGGCTACGCGCAAAAAAACCCGCCTTTCGGCGGGCTTCTGCTGTTACGCGATCTTTTCCAGGCCGCCCATGTAGGGCTTGAGCGCATCCGGTACGGTGATGCTGCCGTCGGCGTTCTGGTAGTTTTCCATGACCGCGATCATCGCGCGGCCCACGGCCACGCCCGAGCCGTTGAGCGTGTGCACCAGTTCCGGCTTGCCGGTTTCCGGGTTGCGCCAGCGCGCCTGCATGCGGCGCGCCTGGAAGTCGCCGCAGTTGGAGCACGAGGAAATCTCGCGGTAGGTGTCCTGCGAGGGCAGCCACACTTCCAGGTCGTAGGTCTTGATTGCCGAGAAGCCCATGTCGCCGGTGCACAGCAGCACCTTGCGGTAAGGCAGGCCCAGCTTTTCCAGCACCACTTCGGCGCAGCGGGTCATGCGCTGGTGCTCGGCTTCGCTCTCGGCCGGGGCGCACACGGTGACCAGCTCGACCTTCTCGAACTGGTGCTGGCGGATCATGCCGCGCACGTCGCGGCCGCCGCTGCCGGCTTCGGCGCGGAAGCACAGCGAATGGGCGGTCATGCTCAGCGGCAGGCGCTCGGCATCGACGATTTCGTCGCGCACGATGTTGGTCAGCGACACTTCCGAGGTCGGAATCAGGTAGCGGGTCGACTCGCCCACGGCGGTCTTGAACAGGTCGTCTTCGAACTTGGGCAGCTGGCTGGTGCCACGCAGCGATTCCGGGTTCACCAGCACCGGGACGTTGGTTTCCTCATACCCGTGCTCGCCGGTGTGCAGGTCGAGCATGAACTGGGCCAGGGCGCGGTGCAGGCGCGCGACCGGGCCGCGCAGCACGGTGAAGCGCGAACCGGACAGCTTGGCGCCGGCTTCACCATCCAACCCCTGGTTCCGGGCGCCCAGTTCGACATGGTCGAGCACCGGGAAATCGAAGCTGCGCGGGGTGCCCCAGCGCTTCTGCTCGACATTCTCCGATTCGTCCTTGCCGTACGGGACATCGTCGGCCGGTACGTTGGGGATGCCCATCGCGATGGCTTCAATCTTCTCGCGCAGCTCGTCCAGGGTGACTTCCGAGGCCTTGAGTTCGTCGGCGAAGGCGGCCACTTCGGCCATGATCGCCGAGACGTCCTCGCCCTTGGCCTTGGCCTGGCCGATGGCCTTGGAGCGGCTGTTGCGCAGGCTCTGCAGCTCCTGGGTACGGATCTGGATGCGCTTGCGGTCGGCTTCCAGCGACTCCAGCCCGGAGACGTCCAGCTCGAAACCGCGCGAGGAGCGCAGGCGTTCGGCGAGTTCGGCGGGTTGTTGGCGGAGCAGGGCTGGATCGAGCATGGCGTTTGGGCGGTAAGTACGGGTCTGGAGGGGGATTATCGCCTGTAATCGGCTTTTCTGCCGCCCGGTTCATTCCCGGCGTGGCAGAATCGGGGGGTTCACCATGGTATGGCTCATGTCCGCTTCCCGTTCCTCGTCTGGCAAGAACATCACCTTCCAGCTGCCCCGCCGCAGCCTCATGATCGCCGGGATCGCCTTTGGCGTCGGCGTGCTGCTGTTCCTGGCCGTGTGGCTGGGCAACCGCAACAACGACTTCTACAAGGCCGGCCCCGCGCAGACCCCGCAGGAAGTGGCCCAGGTCGAACCCTTGCCCGAACCCCTGCCCGCCGCGGCCGGGTCCAGCGACATGCCTGACGCCAAGCCGCTGCCGGTGGAAGACGAAAAGCCGCAGCTGGTCGAAACCGCTCCGCCGCCGGCACCGGCTGCCCCGGCCGCTGCCGCGCCGGAAACCGCCCCGGTGGCGATGGCCGCCGGCGACCGCCCGCAGCCGATTGCCGACCAGTCGCCGCCACCGACCTACCCGCCTGCCGCCCTGCGTAATGGCGTGGAAGGCAGCGTGGTGGTGCGCGTGGATGTGGACGCGACCGGCTACCCGATGAACGTCACCATCATCCAGCGCAGCGGCTCGCGTGACCTGGATCGCGCTGCCAGCGACGCCGTGCGCCGTTGGCGTTTCCAGCCGGCGCAGAGCAACGGCATCGCGGTGCCGGGCAGCATCGAAGTCCCGTTCGATTTCAAAGCGCAGTGAAATTGCGCGGCTAGATGCCCACTGGTAGCTGCCCACGGGCAGGTGCCCACGGCTGGGTGTCCACTGGTAGGTGCCCACTGTTAGTGGGCACACACTTGAAAACCGCGCGAGCTCCGCGTAAAGGTCCGGCTCATGATGCTGAACCTCGACGGGAATGCACTCATCGCGTTGACGCATCGGTGACACACCCGCAACCCGGCTCAGGCAAGACTGGCGTTGTCAACTCGACACCAGGAGTCCGCCATGAGTGTTACCCATGCACACGAGATGCCTTCGTCGCCGCAGCAGCAGCGCGACATCATTGACGAGCCGGGCCGCCGTCGTACCTCCCCCCTGCTGTGGATCGCGCTGATCGTCGCGATGTTTGCCGCCGCGCTGGTGTGGCTGCGCTATGCCAATCCCGATGAAGGCGCCAGCGCGCCGGTCGGGGAACGCATGCTGCCTGCTACCGAGACGCCGGTGGCGGTGACGCCGGCCCCGGCCAGCCGTGAAGCGGCGCCTGCCACCACGCAGCGCCGTGCTGCTCCGGTTGTTCGCGATCGCGATGCGCGCCCGCTGAGCAGCAATGCCAAGCCGGTGTATCCGCGGACCGCGCTGCGTAGTGGCGTGGAAGGCAGCGTGATTGCCAGCCTCAACGTGGACCCGCGCGGCCAGGTGACCGACGCCAATATCGTGCAGCGCAGCGGCGGTCGTGATCGCGACCTGGACCGTGCAGTGCTGAGCACCGTGCGTGACTGGAAGTTCGAACCGGCCATGCACAACGGCCGCGCCGTGGCCAGCGTGGTACGCGTGCCGGTGGATTTCCGCACCGAGCAGCGGTAACCCTCATCTGTAAAACGGCGGGGGAGCAGGAGCCGACGATCTGGTCGGCTCCTTTTTTTTGCCGCCGGCGGTGCCTTACCCGAGGTTGAAGCCCGCGGCGCGGGCGATGCCGTCGAAGTTGGGGAACGAGGTGGCGACGTTGGCGATGTCGTTGATGCGCACCTCGCCGCTGCTGAGCTGGCCGGCGATGGCGAAGGCCATCGCGATGCGGTGGTCGCCGTGGCTTTCGATGGTGCCGCTGCCCAGCTCATGCCCGCCGTGGATGGTGGCGCCGTCTTCGGTTTCATCCACCTGTACGCCGAGGCTGCGCAGGCCGGTGGCCATGGCCGCGAGGCGGTCGGATTCCTTGACCCGCAGTTCGGCCGCGCCACGCACGATGGTGTTGCCCTGTGCAGCGGCAGCGGCAACGAACAGGGCCGGGAACTCGTCGATCATGTCCGGCACCAGCGCTTCGGGAATCTCGGCGCCGTGAAGCGGTGCGTGGCGGACCACCAGGTCTGCTACGGCTTCCCCGCCCTGCTCTGCATGGTTTTCTTCGCGGATATCGGCGCCCATCAGTCGCAGCGCGGCAAGCAGGCCGGTGCGGCGCGGGTTGAGGCCGACCTGGCGCAGGGTGAGTGCCGAACCGGGAATGATGCTGGCCGCCACCAGGAAGAACGCAGCCGAGGAGAAGTCAGCCGGCACCGCGATGTCGGTGGCGCGCAGGCGCTGGCCGCCACGCAGGCGGGCCTTGCCGGGCGAAAACTCGATCTCGACACCAAACGCGCGCAGCATGCGCTCGCTGTAGTCGCGGGTCGGGTGCGGTTCGGTCACGGCGGTCTCGCCCTGCGCATACAGGCCGGCGAGCAGCACGGCCGATTTGACCTGCGCGCTGGCCACCGGCGAGGCGAAGTCGATGCCGTGCAGCGGCTGGCCGCCATGCACGCGCAGCGGCGGGGTGCCGTCGGCCTCGGTGTCGATCTTCGCGCCCATCTGCGCCAACGGGCCGGTTACCCGGCGCATGGGGCGACGTGACAGCGATTCATCACCCACCATCACTGCGTCGAACGGCTGCGCGGCGAGCACGCCCGCGAGCAGGCGCATGCCGGTGCCAGCGTTGCCGCAGTCCAGCGGGCCGGCCGGTGCCTGCAGACCATCCACGCCCACGCCGTGGACGATGCGCTGCGACGGCGACGGGGTTTCAATGCGCACGCCCATCTGCGAGAAGATCGCGGCAGTGGCGCGGGTGTCCTCGCCCTCCAGGAAACCGTCGATGTGCGAAACGCCATCGGCCAGTGCAGCGAACATCACCGCACGGTGCGAGACCGACTTGTCGCCGGGAATGGTCAGGCTGCCCTGCAGGGGCTGGCCCTTGCGGGCGGTCCAGGAAGCGGAAGCGGTCATCGGTGAATCCTGTAGAAAGCCGCCCGCGAAGGCAGCGATGGTGCGGAATGACGGTAAGCGGCGCCGCGCGCAGTGCGGCGGCGCCGAGGTATCAGGGCACGGCCACCGGGTAGGAGCCCAACACCTTGATCTGCGCCGAGTGCGCCTTCAGTTCGGCCAACGCGGCCTGCATGGCCTCGTCGTCGATGTGGCCGGCCAGGTCGATGAAGAAGCCGTATTCCCACTTGGCGTTGTGCGACGGGCGCGATTCGATGCGGTTCATGCTGATGCCGTGCCGCGCGAACGGGCTGAGCACGTCGAACAGCGCACCGGGCTTGTCGTGGATGAACACCAGCACCGAGGTGCGGTCGTGGCCGGAGGTCGGGAAGAACTGGCGGCCCACCACCAGGAAGCGGGTGGTGTTGTCGGCGTCGTTCTGGATCGGCTTGGTCACGACCTTCTTCAGGCCATACACGTGCCCTGCACTTTCGCCACCAATGGCGGCGGCGTCATCGGCATTGCGGGCGCGGCGCGCGCCTTCGGCATTGCTCGACACAGGGATTTTCTCGGCCTTGGGCAGGTTGGCGCGCAGCCAGGAGGAGGTCTGCATGAACGATTGCGGGTGGCCATACACGCGTTCGACATCTTCCAGCCGGCCGCTGCGGGACATCAGGTACTGCTGCACGCGCAGTTCCACTTCGCCGCAGATCTTCAGGTTGGAGGTGAGGAACATGTCCAGGGTGATCTGGATGGTGCCCTGCCCCGAGTTTTCCACCGGCACCACGCCGAAATCTGCGTTGCCCGCTTCCACTTCCTGGAACACTTCTTCAATGCTGGCCAACGGCAGGCCCAGCGCCGAACGGCCGAAGTGCTTGAGCACGGCCTGTTGGCTGAAGGTGCCTTCCGGGCCGAGGTAACCGATCTTCAGCGGCTCCTGCTGGGCCAGGCAGGCCGACATGATTTCGCGGAACACATGCACCAGCACTTCATCGCTGAGCGGGCCTTCATTGCGGTCCACTACCATGCGCAGCACCTGGGCTTCGCGTTCGGGGCGGTAATAATCCACGGCAGCGGCAAGCTTGCCCTTGGCCTTGCCGACCTGGTGGGCGAACTGGGCGCGCTCGGCGATCAGCGCCTGGATGCTGCGGTCGATGTGGTCGATCTTGGCGCGCACGTCCGACAGCACCGGGGCGGCGACAGCAGGTACGGCGTCGGCCTTGGCTTTGGTGGGCTTGGCGGCGGGTGCCTTGGGCTTGGCGGGTTTGGTGGCCATCAGGGTATCCAGTTACAGATTCGGGAACGTCAGCCGTTGCGTTGCTGGAAATCGCGCATGAAGGCGGCCAGCGCCTGTGCGCCTTCCACCGGCAGTGCGTTGTACAGCGAGACGCGGATGCCGCCGACGGCCTTGTGGCCCTTCAGCGCCAGCAGCCCGGCAGCCTTGGATTCGCTCACGAAACGGGCGGTGAGGGTTTCGTCAGGCAGGAAGAACGGAATGTTCATGCGTGAACGCGCGGCAGGCACCACCTCATTTCGGTAGAAGCCGCCGGAGGCATCGATGGCACCGTAGATCAGCGTCGACTTGACCGCGTTGCGGCGTGCGAATTCTTCCACCCCGCCCTCGGCGAGCATCCACTGGAACACCAGCCCGGCCAGGTACCAGTTCCAGGTGGGCGGAGTGTTGAGCATGGAATCGCGGGCGACGTGCGAGCGGTAATCGAAGATGTCCGCGCGCGGCTGGCCACTGCGCTCGAGCAGGTCGCGGCGCACGATCACCACCGACACGCCGACCGGGCCCAGGTTCTTCTGTGCACCGGCGTAGATCAGGCCGTAGCGCGAGACATCCAGCGGTTCGCTGGCGATGGAGGAGCTGAAATCGGCGAACAGCGGCGCGCTGCCGACGTCCGGGGTGTCACGGAACTCGACGCCGTGGATGGTTTCGTTGGCGGTGATGTGCACGTAGGCGGCATCGTCGGACAACTGCCACTGGCTGCGCGGCGGGATGTCATGGAAACCACCGGCTTCGCTGCTGGCGGCCACGTTGACCCGCACGTAAGGGCTGACCTGCTTGATCGCGGTCTTGCCCCAATGCCCGGTGAGCACGTAATCCACGGTCTGCCCGGGGGCGGCGAAGTTCAGCGCGAGCAGGGCCTGCTGGGTGGTCGCCCCGCCGGCCAGGAACATCACCGCGTAATCGTCCGGCACGCCGAGCAGGCGGCGCAGATCGGCTTCGGCCTGGGCGGCAACGGCCATGAACTCCGGGCCGCGGTGGCTCATTTCGACAATGGAGGCGCCAGCGCCGTTCCATTCCAACATCTCTTCCTGCGCCTGGCGCAGGACCGATTCCGGCAGGGTTGCAGGGCCGGCACTGAAATTGAACGCGCGCGTCATGTCACACCTATGGGGCAAGACCCCTAGTATGCCGCAGCGCACCAGCCTTTAGGCCTTGCAGGACAAGGCGAAATTGGTTGCATCCGAATCTATCGGTTCAGCGCGCGCCGAACCACAGCAGCAGGCTGATCAGGCCGGCCAGCAGCAGCGCGCTGCCGAGCAGCCACGGCCAGCGGCTTACCCGCTTCGGCTTGGCCTGGGCTTCCACCGGCGATGGCAGGTCGAGCAGCTCGTCCTCCTCATCGCTGACCACCCGCTTGCGGCCGTCGTGCGGCACTTCCAGCACGAACCGGTGCTGCGCATCGAAGACCAGCTGGTCACCGGGCTGCAGCCAGCAGTGCCTGACGCTGACGCCGTTGACCCGTGTCGATTCGCCCGCCCCCAGATCCCGCAACAACAGGCGGTCGCCGTGGCGTTCCAGGCGCGCGTGCTGTTCGGCGAACGCGGGATCGTCGATCACGATGTCGGATTCGGCGCCGCGCCCGATCACCCGCGGGCGGTCGAGGGTGAAGCTGCGCCCGTGGTGCTGGCCACCCACCCCGCGCAGCAGGCGCTGGTCCTCCCCACTCTCATCGCTGCGCGACGGGGCGTGGTTGAGGGCCTCGCATTCGCCCTGGATCAGCATTTCCACGCCGTCGGCGTAGACCGCGTCGCCGGGCCGCAGCAGCGCCATGCGCCGCACCGGGCGACCATTGACGTGGATGCCGCGCATGCCGGCGGCTACCTGCAGCCACAGGCCGCGGTCGTCCAGGCAGAACTGGGCCAGCAACAGCGTGCCGGCCGCGTCGCCGCCCAGGCGGACGCTGCCCGAGGCATGGCGCACGATGCGCTGTACCCCGGGCCGCAACGGCTGGTCGGGGTGTTGGCGATGAGTGAAGTGGACAAGCAGGTTCTGCACGCGGCGCAGCCTAGCAGGTTGGATGTCAGGGAAGATAGAGAAGTGTGACGCACTGCTTGGAGTTCTGTCTGCGGATGCGCACAATGCACGCCCGTTTCCCGCTATCGCCCGTCAGGAGTCCGCATGTCCCGCATCGATATCCGCCACGACCACACGCTGTCCACCGAAGCGGCCCGCGACGCGATCGAGGCGATGGCGGCCAAGCTCACCGACAAGTTTTCCCTCAAGACCCAGTGGGACGGCGATGCGCTCGCGTTCAACGGCTCCGGCGTGAATGGCCAGATCGAGCTGCTGGCTCACCAGGTGCGCGTGGTCGCCGACCTGGGCTTCCCGGTGTCGATGATGAAGGGCATGGTCGAAGGCGAAATCCAACGCGTCCTGCAGGAAAAGCTGGCCTGAACCGCTGGCGTGGCGGCGGGCACGCCATCACGCCACGCAATCGAAGCGCTGGGTAGGATCAACGGGTGGCCACTCACAGGATCGCCCCATGAATACTCACGACGACTACGATGACCGCACCGGCGAAAAGCCCTCGCTGCAGGACCAGGCCGAGCGCTTCTCGCGCAGGCTGACCGGTTCGGCGCAGCAGATCTGGCTGGCCGGGCTCGGCGTGTTCGCACGCGCCCAGGCCGAAGGCAGCCGCGTTTTCGACGACCTGGTCAGGGAAGGCGAGTCGGTGGACGCGCGCAACCGCGAGCAGGCCGGCGACACCCCGCGCTGGCGCGACAACGTCGAGGAACACCTGGGCGAGGCGCGCGAAAAGGCCGCCGGCACCTGGGACAAGGTCGAGAAGGCCTTCGACGACCGGGTCCAGGGCGTGCTCAAGCGCCTGCATATCCCCACGGCAGAAGACGTGGCGGCGCTCAATGTGCGGATCGATGCCCTGACCGCCCGGCTCAACCGCGCCGAGGCCCGCAACGCCTCCCCCAACGCAGACCCACGGCCCGGCACGCACCAGTCGCCCGGTTCGGACCCCTGAGCGCGGACCACATTGTTCCGTACGGCGATTGTTGCAAAGCAGCACCACTTTGTTGACAATCGAAATCGACCCGCCAATTGCTTCTGCGCCGTTTGTTCCCTCCCCTCACGGCTAAGGATTGGCGGGTTTTCTGTGTGCGCGATCTCAAAACGACATCCCGCAGACAGGGGCGGGCGCATATAAACTGTCGTCTGCACCTCCGTGTTCATCTCTAGGTCCCATGTTCTCCTGGATTCTGGCTCTCCTGCTGGCCCTCGTTGTCTGGTCCCTCGCCGCTGCCTACTTCTGGCTGGTGAAACGCCGCCGCAAGGAGACCCGGCTGGGGCTCAACGCCTTGGCCGGCATGCACTGGCGGGACTTCTCGGAAATCGTCCGGCGCGCCCTGCACGAACAGCGCGGCCTGCAGGACGTGACCGGCGAGGCCGACGACAGCCGTGAGCCCAGCAGCGACTTCCTGATGCAGGACGCCCAGCACCAGCGCTACCTGGTGTCGTGCAAGCATGGCCGCGCCTACCGGATCGGCCGGGCGGCGGTGAACGAGCTGGGCGCCGCGGCGCGCCTGGCCGGTGCCCGCGGCGGCATCCTCATCACCGAAGGCATGGTCGAGCGCGATGGACGTTCCACCGCCGACAAGCAGAACGTGGAAGTGCTGGATGGAGCGCTGCTGTGGCCGATGCTGCAGCCTTACCTGCCCGGTGACGTGGAAACCCGCGTCAAGCACGCGGCACGCCGCGAAGCGGTACGGCGCATCTCGATCGCCGGGCTGGGCTCGCTGACGCTGGGCCTGCTGGTCGGCATGGGATACCTGACGTCCCGCCTGGACCAGGCAGCCCAGGCGCCCGCGCCGGCGTCGGCCCCCGTGCAGGCAGCGACCCCGCCGGCGCCCACCCCACCCGCCCCTGCACCTGCTGCACCTGCTGCACCCGCTGCACCTGCTGCACCTGCTGCGCCGGCCAACCCGGCCCAGACGGCCACCGCGCCGAACCAGATCCTCGGCACCGTGGCCGACCCGGATGCGGCCACGCTGGCGGTGTACCAGCGCGAACTGGCAACACTGCTGGCCCAGCAAGAGGGCGTGCTCAGCGCGTTCTGGCAGACCCGGCAGACGCTGGCAGTCAACCGCTCGGCCGAGATCGACGAGGTCTGGCCCCGTATCTGCACCCAGGTGAAGCGCTACCCGGCACTGCGCACGGTGCGCATCCAGCTCAATCCCCGCATCAACACCGACGAGCCGGTGCGCTGGCGCCAGTGCGCCACGTCGTAAGGATCAGCGCGCGCCGGGCGCGAACCGCGCCACGAGGTCCCAGGCGTCGCCCAGGAACATCTGCCGCACGCAGGTGATGGGCTGGTCGCCTCGCCAGGTGAGGCGGTCGATCACCAGGCACGCGGTGCCCAGCGGCACTTCCAGCAGGGCCGCTGCTGCGGCATCGGCGCCCCACGCACTGATCCTGTGCTGGGCGCGGGTCCACGACACGTTCTGCAGCAGCCAGCTGCCCGGCGCGGTCGTGTTGAAATCCACGTCCAGCACTTCGGGCACGCCGACCGGGCTGATCAGCCGGTGTTCGAGCGCGAACGGCCTGCCGTCGGCACGGTGCAGGCAGCGGATGGCCAGCAGTTTCTCCCCAGCGGACAACGCCATTTCTTCCTCCACCTGCGTGTCCGGCGCCCGGTAGGCGCGGTCCAGCAGCTGGTAGCCGTACACATGGCCGCGCGCACCGACCGCCATGGCGATGTCGGGAATCTCCAGCGCCACCTGTTCCAGGTGCGGCGGCTGGCGCGCCACGAACGAGCCGGCGCGACGCCGGCGCTCGATCATGCCGCTCTCGGCCAGCGCGGTGAGCACCTTGTTGACGGTCATCCGCGAGCAGCCGTACTGCTCCATCAACTCGTGCTCGTACGGAATGCGGAACCCCGGCGCCCACTCCCCGCTCAGGATGCGGCTCTCGAGGTCGGCACGGATGCGCTGGTTGAGGGTTTCGGCTTTCTTGCCGGTCACGCGGGAATCCTGGTGGGGGGTGGCGGCCACGTTCAGTGCGCGGCAAGCACGCCGCGAAGGGCGTGGGCAAAGCGCGCCGCTACGGCGTCGCGCTGCAGGTGGCGGCCTTGCCGTACCAGCTCGCGCCCCCCGCGCCAGACCGATCGGACGGCGCCATTACGGGCGGCGAACACCCAGCTGTCAAGCCAGGCATCGCCGTCGCGCGCGATCAGCGCCGGGTGCTGCGGGTCCAGTTCCACCACGTCGGCCGGCGCACCGGGCTGCAGGCCAGTGGTGACGCCCAAGGCCTGCGCTGCGCCCTGCAGCGACTGCTCAAACAGCCAGCGCCCGCTGGAAACGCCCTCCTGCGGTGCGAGCACGTTGCGCCCACGCAGCTGCAGGCGCTGCCCGTATTCGAGCAGGCGCAGCTCTTCGGCCGCATCGATCAGCACGTTGGAATCCGAGCCCACCCCGAACCGGCCGCCGCCACGCGCGAAGGCCTGCATCGGGAACAGCCCATCGCCCAGGTTGGCCTCGGTGATCGGGCACAGCCCGACCACGGCACGGCTGTCCAGCATGCGCCGCACTTCGTCGGCATCGACGTGGGTGGCATGCACCAGGCACCAGCGTTCATCAACGGCGGCGTGTTCGTACAGCCAGCGCACGGGACGCAGCCCGCTCCAGGCCACGCAGGCATCGACCTCGCGGGTCTGTTCGGCGATATGGATGTGCACCGGGCCGCGGTTGAGCGGCAGCAGCGCCGCCAGCTCCTCGCCGGTCACCGCTCGCAGGCTGTGCGGCGCGATGCCCAGCACCGCATCGTCCTGCCCGCGCAGCGCATGGCGGCAGCCGTCGAGCAGCGCGGCGAACCCGTCCACGTCATGCAGCAGCCGGCGCTGGGCCGGGTTCGGCGCTGCGCCACCGAAATCGGCGTGCGCGTAGAACACCGGCAGCAGGGTCAGGCCGATGCCACTGCCCTGCGCTGCCGCGGCGATGCGCGCGGCCATCTCGGCGCGGTCGGCATACGGCGTGCCGTCCGGGGCATGGTGCAGGTAGTGGAACTCGCCCACGCGGGTGAAGCCGGATTCGAGCATCTCCACGTAGGCCTGTTCGGCAATGGCCTGCACCGCATCGGGCTGCAGGTGGGCCAGGAACCGGTACATCAGTTCGCGCCAGCTCCAGAAGCTGTCGCCGCTGCGCCCGCCGATTTCAGTCAACCCGGCCATGCCGCGCTGGAAGGCGTGGCTGTGCAGGTTGCCCAGCCCGGGCAGCGCGATCGCCAGCGCCGTGTCGCCAGGCTGCGCGGGCACGCCCGGGGTGACCGACTGCAGGGTGCCGCCGGCGCAGACGATGCGCACATCGCGCGCCCACCCCTGCGGCAGCAGGGCTTGGTCGGCGTGGAAAGCGAGGACGGAAGCGGGGTTGGCTGGCATCACTGGACATCCCGGAAGTGGCGCCTATATTGTATAGACATATAAGCCGCCGTGGTTGCTGCCATGCACTGTGACACCCTCTGGACCAACGCCCACCTGATCACCGTCGACGGCCCTGGCCTTGGCGTGATCCGCGACGGGGTGATCGCCGCCCACGACGGCCGCATCGTGCACGTCGGCCCGGCCGGTTCCGAAGCGCACCTGCAGCCGAACCGCCGCGTGGACTGCGGCGGACGCTGGATCAGCCCGGGGCTGGTCGACTGCCACACCCACCTGGTGTACGCCGGCAACCGCGCCAATGAATTCGAACAGCGCCTGCAGGGGGTGAGCTATGCCGACATCGCCCGTGCCGGCGGCGGCATCGTCTCCACCGTGCGCGCCACCCGTGCCGCCAGCGAAGCGGAGCTGCTGGCGGCCAGCCTGCCGCGGCTGGACGCGATGCTGGCCGAAGGCCTCACCACGGTGGAAATCAAATCCGGCTACGGCCTCTCGCTTGACGATGAAACCAAGCAGCTGCGCGTGGCCCGCGAGCTGTCGCGGCAGCGCGCGGTCGAGGTGGTGCCCACCTTCCTTGGTGCACACGCGGTGCCGCCGGGGCGGCAGGCGCAGGAGTACATCGATGAGGTGTGCAACGTGATGATTCCGGCGGTGGCCGCGCAGGACCTGGCCGAAGCGGTCGATGTGTTCTGCGAGAGCATCGCCTTCAGCACCGCGCAGGCCGAGCAGGTGTTCGTGGCCGCGCAGGCGCACGGCCTGGCGGTGAAGATCCACGCCGAACAGCTCAGCAACCAGCACGGCGCTGCGTTGGCCGCGCGGCATGGCGCGCTGTCGGCCGACCACATCGAACACCTCGATGCAGACGGCATTGCCGCGATGCGTGCCGCCGGCACCGTGGCGGTGCTGCTGCCGGGCGCGTTCTATTTCACCCGCGACACCACCCTGCCCCCGATCGACGCGCTGCGCGCGGCCGGCGTACCGCTGGCACTGGCCACCGACAGCAACCCCGGCACCTCGCCGCTGACCAGCCCGCTGCTGGCCATGAACATGGCCGCGACACTGTTCCGCATGACCGTGGACGAGTGCATTGCCGGCTTCACCCGTGAAGCGGCGCGTGCGCTGGGCCGGCAGGCGCGGATCGGCCGCCTGGCGGTCGGGCTGGACTGCAACCTGGCCGTGTGGGACATCGAGGCGCCTGCCGACCTTGTCTACCGCATTGGCTTCAACCCCCTGCACGCGCGCGTGATGCGCGGCGTATCCGTCTGAACATAGAGATGCCTGGAGATTCCATGAGTACGACCCTGACCCTGCAGCCCGGCGCGGTGACGCTGGCGCACTGGCGCGCGATCTTCGACGGTGCCCGCGTGCGCCTGGACCCCGCGTCGGCCGAGGCGGTGCGCCGCAGCGCGCAGACCGTGGCCGACATCGTGGCCAAGGGCGAGCCGGTGTACGGCATCAACACCGGCTTCGGCAAGCTGGCCAGCGTACGCATCGAACGCGACGACCTGGAAACCCTGCAGCGCAATATCGTGCTGTCGCACGCCGCCGGCGTCGGTGAGCCGATGCCCGCGCCGGTGGTGCGCCTGATGATGGCGCTGAAGCTGACCAGCCTGGCCCAGGGCGCCTCGGGCATCCGCCCGGAAACGCTCGCCTTGCTGGAAGCCTTCCTGCAGCAAGACCTGGTGCCGGTGATTCCGTGCCAGGGCTCGGTGGGCGCCTCGGGCGATCTGGCGCCGTTGTCGCACTTGGCCAGCGTAATGATCGGCGTAGGCGAGGCCTTCGTCGGCGGCGAGCGCCTGCCGGCCGCCGATGCGTTGGCCCGCTTCGGCCTGGCGCCGCTGGTCCTGGGCGCCAAGGAAGGCCTGGCCCTGCTCAACGGCACCCAGTACTCCACCGCTTATGCGCTGGCCGGGCTGTTCGAGATCACCACCGTGTTCCAGGCCGCGCTGGTCACTGGTGCGCTGTCGGTGGAAGCGGCCAAGGGCTCGGACACCCCGTTCGATCCGCGCATCCACCAGATCCGCGGCCAGCGTGGCCAGATCGCCACCGCTGCGGCACTGCGCAGGTTGATGCAGGGCTCGGCGATCCGTGAATCGCATCGCGACAACGACGTGCGCGTGCAGGACCCGTACTGCCTTCGCTGCCAGCCGCAGGTGATGGGCGCGGCGTTTGATGTGATGCGCCAGGCCGCCACCACGCTGTCGATCGAGGCCAATGGCGTGTCCGACAACCCGCTGGTGTTCACCGATACCAACGAAGCGCTGTCCGGCGGCAACTTCCACGCCGAACCGGTGGCGTTCGCCGCCGACATGCTGGCGATGGCGGTGTGCGAGATCGGTTCGATCAGTGAACGCCGCACCGCGATGCTGGTCGACCCGGCGCTGTCGGGCCTGCCCGCGTTCCTCACCCCGAAGCCGGGCCTGAATTCTGGTTTCATGATTCCGCAGGTGACCGCCGCCGCGCTGGTTTCGGAAAACAAGCAGCGCGCCTACCCGGCCAGCGTGGATTCGATTCCCACCTCGGCCAACCAGGAAGACCACGTCTCGATGGCCGCGCATGGCGCACGCCGCCTGCTTCAGATGGCCGAGAACGCGGCCAACGTGGTAGGTATCGAGCTGCTGGCCGCCGCGCAGGGGTGCGACTTCCACGGTGGCCTGCGCTCCAGCGATGCACTGGAAGCAGTGCGCCAGCGCCTGCGTGCGCAGGTGCCGACCCTGCAGGATGACCGCTACTTCCACCCGGACATACTGGCCGCCACCGCGCTGGTGCGCAGCGGCGCGCTGGCCGAAGGGCTGGCCGACATCCTGCCGCAGGTGGAGCCGCTGGCATGAACACCCACCCGGACTGGCTGCAGGTGCACGAGGGCGATGCGCCGCTGATCGTCAGCTTCCCGCACACCGGCACCGAGCTGCCCGATGCGCTGGCCGACGATTTCGTGTCGCCGTGGCTGGCCCGCCGCGATGCCGACTGGTGGGTGCATGAGCTGTATGACTTCGCGCAGCGCATGGGCGCCACCACGGTACGTTCGGCGATCTCGCGTTCGGTGATCGACCTCAACCGCGACCCCAGCGGCGTCTCGCTGTATCCCGGGCAGAACACCACCGGGCTGTGCCCGCTGACCACCTTCGACAACCAGCCGCTGTACCACCCGGGGCGGGAGCCGGATGACGCCGACATCGCCCAGCGCCGCGATACGTATTTTGCGCCCTACCACGCGGCGCTGGCCGCGCAGATCGCGCGCCTGCGCCAGCGCCACGGCACCGTGGTGGTATACGACGCGCATTCGATCCGCTCGCACATCCCGCACCTGTTCGACGGCGAACTGCCGCAGTTCAACCTGGGCACTGCCGGTCCCTCCGGCGCGCCGGACACGTCCTGCGACAACGCGCTCAGCGACGTAGTCGAAAACCTGTGCCGGATCAGCGGCCTGCCGCACGTGCGCAACGGCCGCTTCAAGGGCGGCTGGATCACACGCCACTACAGCGACATCGCCGGCGGCGTGCACAGCCTGCAGATGGAGCTGGCCTGCCGCGGCTACATGCACGAACCCGAACAGGTGGACGTGCACAGCTGGCCCACCCCGCTCGACCCCGACCACGCGGCGCCGCTGCGCCACACGCTGCAGCAGGTGCTTACCGCCTGCCTTGAATTCGCGAACTACCGGAGTGCTGCATGAGCCGTCACGATTCCACCCGCACCATCATCGCCCCCACCGGCAGCACGCTCACCGCCAAGAGCTGGCTGACCGAAGCGCCGCTGCGCATGCTGATGAACAACCTGCACCCGGACGTGGCCGAGCGCCCGCAGGAACTGGTGGTGTACGGCGGCATCGGTCGCGCCGCACGCGACTGGGAAAGCTACGACGCCATCATCGAGACCCTCACCCGCCTGGAAGACGACCAGACCCTGCTGGTGCAGTCGGGCAAGCCGGTGGGCGTGTTCCGCACCCATGCCGATGCACCGCGCGTGTTGATCGCCAATTCCAACCTGGTGCCGCGCTGGGCCAACTGGGACCACTTCAACGAGCTGGATAAGAAAGGCCTGGCCATGTACGGCCAGATGACCGCCGGCAGCTGGATCTACATCGGTGCGCAGGGCATCGTGCAGGGCACCTACGAAACCTTCGTGGAAATGGGCCGCCAGCACTACAACGGCAACCTGGCCGGCAAGTGGCTGTTCACCGGCGGCCTGGGCGGCATGGGTGGCGCGCAGCCGCTGGCCGCGGTGATGGCCGGCGCCTCGTGCCTGGCCGTGGAGTGCCGCAAGAGCAGCATCGAGATGCGCCTGCGCACCGGCTACCTGGATACCTGGACCGACAGCCTGGACGAAGCGCTGCGCCTGATCGAGGAATCCTGCACGGCCAGGAAGCCGCTGTCGGTGGGCCTGCTCGGCAACGTCGCCGACGTGCTGGACGAACTGCTGGTGCGCGGGGTCAAGCCGGACCTGCTGACCGACCAGACCTCCGCGCATGACCCGGTCAACGGCTACCTGCCGCAGGACTGGACGGTGGAGCAATGGGACGAACAGCGCGTGAGCGCGCCGAAGGTGGTCGAGAAAGCCGCGCGCGCATCGATGGCCAACCACATCCAGGCCATGCTCGCCTTCCATGCGCTGGGCGTGCCGACCGTGGATTACGGCAACAACCTGCGCCAGATGGCGTTGGAAGAAGGCGTGGAAAACGCCTTCGATTTCCCCGGCTTCGTGCCCGCCTATATCCGCCCGCTGTTCTGCCGCGGCATCGGCCCGTTCCGCTGGGCCGCCCTGAGCGGCGACCCGGAGGACATCGCCAAAACGGATGCGAAGGTGAAGGAACTGATTCCGGACAACCCGCACCTGCACCGCTGGCTGGACATGGCCGCCGAGAAGATCAAGTTCCAGGGCCTGCCCGCGCGCATCTGCTGGGTCGGCTTGGGGGATCGTGATCGCCTCGGGCTGGCGTTCAACGAAATGGTCGCCAACGGCGAGCTGAAGGCACCGGTGGTGATCGGCCGCGACCACCTGGACAGCGGCAGCGTCGCCTCACCGAACCGCGAAACCGAAGCGATGGCCGATGGCTCCGATGCGGTCTCGGACTGGCCGCTGCTCAACGCCCTGCTCAACACCGCCAGCGGTGCGACCTGGGTGTCGCTGCACCACGGCGGCGGCGTGGGCATGGGCTTCTCGCAGCACGCCGGCATGGTGATCGTCTGCGACGGCACCGAAGCCGCCGCCAAGCGCATCGCGCGCGTGCTGTGGAACGACCCGGCGACCGGCGTGATGCGGCATGCCGATGCGGGCTATGAGATCGCGATTGAATGCGCGAGGGAGAAGGGGTTGGATCTGCCTGGGATTCTTTGAACGCATGCCGCCCAGCTTGAGGTCAGCATGGCCGTGCCGGGAGCCCGGGAAACTTGTTTCTCACCCAGGCCGCACGTTCCGCACCTTGGTAGGGTCGCATCCCGATCGACTGCCGATGGCCACACCGCGCCCCGTGGCGGCATTGCAATGATCGGGATCGCCTCTCCCGAAGCAGCGTGGTTGCAGGCGTCCATGCGTTAAAGGGATCGCCTGCCGTGCGTGCAGTCGTTTGGGAACCGACCCTACCCCCCCGTTCCTTCGGTGGGTGACGGCGGCGGCGCAACCTGTTAACTTTCGCGACCTCGCGACGGTTTACAGGTGTCGTGCCTGGCCGCCGCTGCCCATTTCGTACCGATTCCAGACGCATGCCCCCTCTCCTGTCGTTGCACCGCCCCACCCTGTCCACGCTGACCCTGGCCCTTTCGGGCGTACTGATTGCCACCGCCTCCGCCGCCCCGGCCGACAACCCGACGACGCTGGAATCGGTCAACGTCACCGCCGCCGACACCACCGAACAGGCGCGTGCCGCGCTCAAGCGCGTGCCCGGTGCCGGCAATGTGATCGACCTGGCCCGCACCGATGGCCGCCTGGCCGGCACCGCCGATGTGCTGGCCTACCAGCCCGGCATCAGCGCGCAGTCGCCCGGCAACGAAGGGGCCAAGGTCTCCATTCGGGGCTCGGGCATCAACCGCGGCCCCGGCGCGCATGCCTCCGGCATCTCGGTCTCGCTGGATGGCCTGCCCCTCACCGGCCCGGGTGGCACCCCCTACGAGCTGCTGGAACCGTTGTGGCTCAGCCGCGCCGAGGTGCTGCGCGGGGCCAACGGGTTTGAAACCGGCGCGCTGGCGTTGGGGGGTGCGATCAACTACGTCAGCCGCAGCGGCCGTGACGCCACCGGCCTGGAACTGCAGTATGAAGCGGGCAGCCGTGGCTACCAGAAGCGCAGCGTAGGCTACGGCGGCGAGGCGGGCGACGTGGACTACTACCTGGCCTACACCGATACCGAATACGACGGCTACCAGCAGCACGCCGCCGGCGACGGCAAGGGTGCGATGGCGAACGTGGGCTGGCAGATCACCCCGCAGCTGGAAACGCGCTTCTTCCTCCGCTACCGCGAGACCAACCACCAGACGCCCGGACGCCTCACCCGCGCGCAGATCCGCAACGATCCGCGTGCGGCCAATCCGGCCAACCTTGCCATCGATGCGCAGCGCCCGCAGCCGGGCAGCACCTGGCTGGGCAACATGACCACGCTGCAGATCGATGACGATTCCTCGCTGCAGGCGGGGCTGGTCTACCACCACTACCCGATGGATCTCAACGAGAGCCTGTACCGGCAGCAGCTGGATTACACCAACCTCAACGCCACGCTGGATTACCGGCGGCAACACCCGCTGTTCGGGCGCGACAGCGTGACCACGCTCGGCCTGCGCGTCACCCACGACCTGGATGCGGACGTGCGCGAAACCCTGCGCTACCCCAGCAACGGCTACCCCGCCGGCACCCACACCCGCGACTTCTCCCACCACGGCACCAACAGCACGCTGCATGTGGGCAACGACCTGGCGCTGAGCGACACGCTGCGCCTGCAGACCGGCCTCGCGCTGATCAACACCCGCCACGATGTGCAGGTCACCTGGCCGAGCACGCCGGAACGGCTGTCGGGCAGCGACTGGGACTACGCGCCGCGACTGGGCTTCACCTGGCAGCAGACGCCTGCCACGCAGTGGTTCGGCAACCTGAGCCGCTCGGTGGAGCCGGCGCACCCGTGGTCGATGATCTGGGGCTCCAACCTGTATTTCGCCCCGGGCAACGGCGCGTCCAGCGGACGCCAACGCGCACCGGTGGCGCTGGACAACCAGACCGCCACCACGCTGGAGCTGGGCGCACGCGGCGACAGCGCACTCGGCCGTTGGGAACTGACCGGCTACTACGCGCGCGTGCTGCATGAACTGCTGAGCGTGGAGGTCGTTCCCGTGCCGAACCTGTTCGTGGCCGAGAACAACGCCAGCCCGACCGTGCACCGTGGCATCGAGGCCGGGCTGGACAGCACCCTGTGGCAGGGCGCAGACGGTCGCCTCTCGCTGCGCCAGGCGTATACCTTCAGCGACTTCCGCTACCGCCACGATGCCCGCTTCGGCAGCAACCGCCTGCCGGGCCTGCCGCGCCACTACTACCAGGGCGAACTGCGCTTCGATCATCCGACCGGGTTCTACGCCGCGGTCAACACCGAGTACGCCTCGGCGATGTTCGTGGATTACGCCAACAGCTTCCGCGCCGACAGCCACCTCATCTTCGGCACGCGGGTGGGCTTCGATGCACCGAACGGCCGCTGGCAGGCCTGGGCGGAACTGCGCAACATCGGCGACCGCCATTACGCCGCGACGGTGACTCCCGGCTATGACGACGCCGGCCGCGACGTGGCGCGCTCGACCCCCGGCGATGGTCGCGGTGTTTACGCGGGCGTGCGTTGGCGATTCGAATGAGGGTGCCCGGGTGCCAGTAGAAATACTGGCGCCCGGCGCATCTATTGCCGTAGCCGCACGCGTCGGTGCGGCAGACACTGGAACCTCCCTGGCCGCCCTGCGGAGTTCCCGTGAACCAGTCCATTCCCCTGCTTGCCTGTGCCCTGCTGCTCGGATTGGGCGCAGCCGCCACCTGCCAGGCGCAGACGCCAAGCGACACCGCCGAACAGCGTTTCACCGCTTTGGACAAGAACGGCGACGGCCAGGTCAGCGAGGACGAATACGATGGCGCGGCCCTGTTTCGCCTGCTCGATGTCGACCACAACTACCGGGTGTCGGTCGAGGACATCCAGTCCGTGCTCGGCCCGGACCGCGACGGCCAGCTCAGCGCGGCTGACCGCATCCGCGTGGCCGACCTCAACGACAACGGCGAGCTGACCGAAGACGAAGTCAGCCGCGTGACCGACATGCGTTTCCAGTCGCTGGACGCCAACCACGACAATAACCTGACCCTGACCGAACTGCGGGCTGGGTTCTGGCGGCCCTGAGCGGCCGGATAGTCGCGCGCCCTTCCCCCATGTGGAATGAATTCAGCCACACCTTCCTGGTTATCTTCACCAGCCTGCTGCCGGTCATCAATCCGCCGGGAGCGGCACTGATGGTGCTGGGCCTGCTGCCCGATGCCACGCCCGCCCAGCGCGGCCGGGTCGCTCGCGCGGTGGCCTTCAACAGCCTGGTGATGCTCGCTGTGTCGGTCAGCGTCGGGGCGTGGGTGTTGTCCTTCTTCGGCATCTCCATCCCGGTATTGCGCCTGGCCGGCGGGCTGGTGATTGCCGCCACCGGCTGGCGCCTGCTGCAGGCACCGGCGCAGGCGGAACGCAGCTCGGTGGCCGGCGCCGCCGAAGCGGAGGCGCGCCACGACCTGGATGCCACGGTGGAGTCGCAGACCTTCTATCCGTTCACCCTGCCGCTGACCGTGGGTCCCGGTGCGATCGCGGTTGCGACGGCCGTAGGCACCACCTCGCCCAAAGACGGGCCGGAATCGGTGCATGTCGTCGCGGCAGGCTGCGCGCTGCTGGCGTTGAGCGTGCTGATCTACCTGTGCATGCGCTACGCCGGGCGGCTGCAATCCTTGCTGGGGCCTGCGGGCATGCAGGTGATGCTGCGCCTGTTGGCGTTCGTGATCCTGTGCATCGGTGTCGAGATCGGCTGGATGGGACTGTCCGAGCTGCTGGGGCTGCCAGTGGCGCACTGATCGGCTGGGCTTGACCCAGGTCAGGTCGCCCCGCGGTGCCGGAGCGGCTGCACCACCTGGTGCAGGCCCAGTCTCGATGCCGCCGTTGAACTCAGACCAGCGAACCCAGCATGAAGTAAGGCAGGTACATCGCAAACAGCAGGCCCACCGAGCCCAGCAGGCCTGCGCCAAGGCCCAGCAGCCCGGCCAGGATGCGGCCGGCGATGGGCGGGCCGAAGTGCCAGCACGCCCCCACCAGCGCCGGCGCCAGCCAGGCCAGCAGATAACCCTGGCTGTAGACGCGACTGATCCACGGCAGAGCCTGGCCGGCGCTGCCGAACATCTCCACGAACTGCGGCAGCAGCAGTGCCCCGAACAGGGTCACCACGAACGCCATGGCCACACTTGCGGCCAACCCCACCCACGGCAGGATGCCGGCACTGCGCTGCAGGAGCGGATGGGCTAGGTTCACCCCTGGCTGGCCCCTTCCACGGCATTGATCACTGCCTCGATCCGGTGACCATCCGGGTCAATGACGAATGCTGCGTAGTAGCCATCGCCGTAATCCGGCCGCAAGCCCGCCGTACCATTATCTCGACCGCCGGCCTGGAGGGCGGCGAGATGGAAGGCATCGACCGCCTCACGCGACAATGCCGCGAAGGCCAGGTGGAAGCCGGCCCCCGGTGCGCTGGCATCGTCACGAAGCTTCAAGCAAAAAAGATCCTGGTCGTCGATCAATCCGTAACCGATCGCCGTGTCGTCCTCGAACACACGGCGGTAGCCCAACGCACTCAACACCGCGTCGTAGAACCTGCCTGCAACAACCAGGTCGCGAACACCGAGCGAAATGTGGTGCAGCATGTCAGTTCGGCCCATACGACGGCGGCAGCGTGGCGGTGCCCCACTGCGTGTTCTTCGCCTTGCCCAGTTCAAACTCCAGCGTGCCGCCCTTCTGCACCACGCTGGCCGGCAGCCAGCTGGCGTCGCTGGACTTGCCGTCCACGCGCAGCGACTGCACGTACGGTGCGTCCATCGCCGCGCCATTGGCCGTGATGGTCAAGGTGGCGCCGGGGCGCTGGATGACCGCTTCGCGGAACAGCGGGCTGCCGATCACCAGGTCGGCACGGCCCGGGTACAGCGGGTACAGGCCCAGCGCCGACCACACGTACCACGACGACATCTGGCCCAGGTCATCGTTGCCGGGCATGCCTTCAGGCGCATTGGTCCAGATCTGGCGCATGGCTTGGCGCACGGTTTCCTGTGTTTTCCACGGCTGGCCGACGAAGTTGTACAGCCACGGTGCCGCCACCGAGGGTTCGTTGTCCAGCTCGGCATGCAACGGGCCGGACTTGGTCACCGCCCATGCGCCATCTTCCTTGCGGAAGAACGCATCCAGGCGCTGGATGGCCGCGTCGCGGCCGCCAAGCGTGGCGATCAGCCCGGCCGGGTCGAACGGCACCATCCACAGGTACTGCGCGCCGCTGCCTTCGACGAACTCCTCATCCGAGGCCGGGTCGAACGCCGGCCAGCTGCCGTCGGCATTGCGCGGCTGGATGTAGCCGGCCTGCGCCGTGGCCTTGGGGTTGTACAGGTTGCGCCACCAGCCGGATCGCTGGCGGAACAGCGCCGCGCCCTGTTTGTCGCCTGCGGCGTTGGCAAGTTCGGCAAGGCCGAAATCAGCGGCCGCCATTTCCAGCGTGTCCGAGGCGGTGCCCCAGCCCGGCGCGCCCACCGGCATGTATTTCAACGCCATCCACTGATCCAGGCCCGGGCGCTGGCCGACGCACAGTACCGGGCAGCCGCGCCGGCTGAGGTCGCGTTCGGTCGGCACCGTGGCCGCCTTCTTGAGCGACGCGTAGGCGCGTTTCAGATCGAAGCTGCGGCCACCGAACGCGTGGATCGCAGCGACCGACGGCGGCGACGGATCGCCGTTCATCACCCCGGTGGCACCGGTCAGGTGCGTCCAGCGGTCCCACACGCCGCCGTTCTGGTCGGCCTGGTTGAGCAGGGACTGCGCGATGTCCGAACCGACCTGCGGCTGCAGCAGCGTGACCAGCTGCAGCTGCGAGCGGTACACGTCCCAGCCCGAGTAGTTGGCGTACTGCGCACGCTGGCCTTTCGACAGCGCATGCACCTTGCCGTCCATGCCGCGGTAGCGGCCATCGCCGTCACTGAACAGGTTGGGCGCGAGCAGCGTGTGGTACAGCGCGGTGTAGAACACGGTGCGTTCGTCGGGGGTGCCACCGGCCACGCGCACCTGGCCCAAGGTCTTGTTCCACTCGGCGCGGGTCGCGGCCTGGGTCGCTTCCACGGTGGTGCCCACCGGGCTTTCGCGGCGCAGGTTGGCGCGTGCACCGGCCTCGTCCACGTAGGAAATGCCGATGCGCGTGGTCACCTTCGGGCTGCGCTTGGGATCGAACTGGATCCAGCCGCCGGCACCCTTCCCCACTGGCGGGTGGCCTTGGGTACCGTAGCTGGTGCCGCCACCGCCTTCGCGCGCGCCGGCCTGCACGGTCTCGTCGCGCCAGGTGCCGCCGACCTCGAAGGGCTGGTCGAACTCGGCCACGAAATGCAGCGTGTAATAACTTTCGCGGCGATCTTCGGCGAGGTAGCCGCAGAAGTTGCCGGCGGTGACCGTGCCGCGCACGGTGCGCGTGGCCGGATCGATCACGATGCTCGAATCGGTACTCCCCACTTCACTGTCGGAAGTGCGGAACAGCAGGTTGGCCGGCTTGTCGGCCGGGAACTGGAACTGCCCCACCGCCGTGCGCGCAGTGGCGCCCAGGTCCACCACCACGCCGTTGTCGAGCGTGAGCCGGTACGCACCGGGACTGGCCGACTCGCGCTTGTGGTCCAGCACGCTGGCGTAGCGCAGCCCGGCCTCGGCCGACGACGGCGACAGTTCCACCTTGTTGGTGACCGGCATGATCGGAACGTCGCCGCTGGCCCCGGTGCAGCCGGTACCGGACACATGGGTCAGGCTGAAGCCGCGCACGCCGTTGCCGCGCCACTCGTAGCCACCGGGCGCCGCAATGGCGAAGCGCTTGCCCGGCAGCGGGGTCATCTCGGGGCTGAAGGCCACCATGCCGAACGGCACTGACGGACCCGGATACACATTGCCGGCGTTGGTGGTGCCGATGAAGGGATTGACCTCGGCGGCGAGGTCGGCGGCCTGCAGGGCGCAGGGCGCGGCGGTCAGGACAAGCGAAACGGCAACCAGCATCGAACGGTGCACGACGAACTCCCAGAGCGGAAAGGACGGGCCATCAACGTAGCGCCACGGCCTGCGTGGCTGGATCGATTGTATCGATCTAAACCCCGCCCGCAATCTGACCAAAGGCACCCCTGTCGCGGGGCGTCAGAACCCGTCGAGGGTGCGCAGCAACGAACCGAAGGTGAGATAGAACGAGTCGTGCCCGCCTTGGGCGCGGCCGTAGCCGAGGAACACCGGCCCAAGGAACGTATCGGCCCCGACGAACACGCTGCCGGCACTCTGCATGCCGTCGATGTTCACCTCATCACGCGTGCGCCAGAACCCGCCCCATTCCAGGCTGCCCCCGACGTACAGCGGAATGGTCAGCAACGAGTCGGCATGGGCCACGCGGCGGTAGTACACCATGCGCGCCAGCGCGGTCTGCGGGGCGAAGATCGCCTCTTCCGGGTACCCCGACAGGTTGCCCAGGCCGCCCAGGAAGCCGTAGGTGGCCAGCAGGTCGTCGCCACCGTGGGCGGATGAAATGCGCAGTCCAGCGAGCCAGCGACTTTCGCCCCGCGCCCAGGCGCCATCCCACTGCAGGCGAGTAACGGCGGCGGGATCATCCGTGCCCAGCGCGTCCAGGTAGTGCTGGCGGGTCAGCGACAGGCGCTGGCCGCGGCTGGGGAAGGCCGAACTGTCGATGGAATCGTGGCGCAGCTGCCAGCCGATGCTGCCCATGTCGGCGCGGTAGTTGCCCAGCTCGCTGGGATTGCCCACATCCAGCCGGGTGCGCTCCTGCCCGCGCTCGAGGAAGCTGGCCAGTTCCCAGTCCGGATGCGGCGACCAGGCCCAGCGCAGGCCACCCAGCCATTGGCTGTAGCGGTACTGCGCCAGCGAACCACGCTGCAGCAGCGCCAGGTCCAGGTCGGTGGCGCGGTAGCGTGCATAGGTCGAGAGCGCGTGCCGGCCGCTGCTGCCAAACGGGTGGTCGTACTCGGCGAAGGCTTCTTCCACTTCGCCCAGCCCGATGCGCAGTTTCAGTTCGGCGCCCTGGTCGGTCAGGCCGGTGCGGGTGAACTCGCTGATCAGCTGGTAGTTGCTGCTGCCATCGAAGTCATCGGACAGGCGCAGCGCGAAATGCAGGAAATCCGGGCCCCAGCGTTTGTCCTGCGGGGCGACGACCAGGCCGAACTGATCATCGCGCTGGTCCAGCCGCCATTGCACCTGCTCGTAGCGGCCCTCGCCGTAGGTCAGTGCAACCTGGCGTTCGATCCGTTCCGGTTGCAGCGGCTGGCCCAGCTGCGGCTGCAGGCGCTGTTCGATGAAGCGCGGGGTCTGCGTGTCCTCGCGCAGCACGTCGATGAACGCGACGATCGGCGTTTCATAGGCCGGCGGCCGGTGCTGCTGCTGGAAGATCGCGTACTGCGCCGGATCCACCTGGTAGCGCTGGATGCCCGCCACCTCGGCTTGTGCGGCCTGCTCGCCCACCGCTACCGCTGCCGGCGAGTGATTGAAGTCCTGGCTGCCCATGTCGCCCAGCGGCGGCGTGATCAGCAGATCCTGCGTACCCAGCGTGGCCAGCTGCGCATCGACCACCCGCTTCATCAGCACGCCGGCCATCTGGTGGCTGATCGCCAACGGCGAATCCAGGCGTTCTTCGCTCATCAACGGCGTGCCCACCCGCACCACGATCAGGCGCTGCGCGCCGGGCCGGCGCGCTTCGTCGATCGGCAGGTTGTCGACTACGCCGCCATCGACCAGCAGGTGGTCCTGGTAACGCACCGGTGCGAACACGCCGGGGACCGACATGCTGGCGCGGATCGCCAGCGCCATGTCGCCCTGGCCGAACACCACCTTGTCGCCGGTGACGATATCGGTGGCCACCGCCCGGAACGGGATGGGCAGCTGGTCGAAATCGCGCACCTGCCAGGTCGGCAGCAGCAGCCGGCGCAACAGCATTTCCAGTTTCTGGCCCTGGATCAGGCCGCGCGGGAATGCGATCTTGCCGTTGCTCAGGCCGACTTCGACCCCGCCGAGCAGGCGCAGGTCGTCTTCCTTGCGGCGCATGCTGCGTTCGTTGCGCGGTGGTTTGTCGCGCAGTACGTCGGCCCAGTCGATGCGGTCGAGCACGGTTTCGATTTCATCGGCCGAGTATCCGGAGGCATACAGCCCGCCGACCACCGCGCCCATCGAGGTGCCGACGATGCAGTCCACCGGCACCCGCTCGCGCTCCAGCACCTTGAGCACGCCGATATGCGCTGCGCCACGCGCGCCGCCACCGCCGAGCACCAGGCAGGTGCGCGGGCGGTCGTGGTGCGTGCCGGCGTGCGTATCCGTCGCTGCCTGCCGCGCCCCGGCTGCCAGCGGCAGCAGGAGCGCAGCAACGAATGCCCACCGACGGAGCAGGCGCACCTTCCTGTGCGACGGACGGGGGTCATCCTGCATGTCAGCTCCTGGCGTCGTATTCTGGCCGATGCCCGCACTGTGCCTGTGCCACCCGCGCTCGTCCAGATCGACGGGCAGCACGCAGGGCGTGGCGCTACTTGGCGTTTTTGACGTAGGTGTCGAACCAGTTGAGCATTTCCGAGACCAGCTGCTCGTTGGACTCCAGCGCCGTGTACCAGTGCGGTTCATTGGGCAGCATCACCAGCCGGGTGATGCCGCCGTTGCCGCGGATCGCCTGGTACAGCTTGCGCGACTGGAACGGTTCGGTACCCGGGTTGGCGTCGTCCTCGCCGTGGACAAGCAGCAGCGGCAGCTTGATCTTGTCGGCATAGAAGAACGGCGAGGCCTTCAGGTACACGTCCTGCGCCTGCCACACCGAACGCCGTTCGTTCTGGAAACCGAACGGGGTGAAGGTCTTGTTGTACGACCCGCTGGTGGCCACGCCGGCCTTGAACAGGTCGGTGTGCGCGATCAGGTTGGCGGTCATCAGCCCACCATGGCTGTGCCCGGTGACGCCGATCCGGTTGCGGTCCACCACGCCCAGGTCCACTGCCTTGTCGACCGCGGCCTTGGCATCGGCTTCGAGCTGCTCCAGGTAGGTGTCGTAGGCATTCTTCGGATCACCGACGATCGGGAACGCGGCGTTGTCGATGATCGCGTAGCCGGCCAGCAGCATCAGCCGGTACGGCGCCAGGCGCGTGAAGGTCTGCTGCGAACCGGAGACCTGCCCGGCCTGCGCCGCATTGGCGAAGTCGGCCGGGTATGCGTAAAGGATGGCCGGAACGCGCTCGCCTTCCTGGTAGCCCGGCGGGGTGTACAGGGTGAACGACAGGTCCACCCCGTCGGCGCGCTTGTAGGTGACCAGGCGCTTCTTGATCTGGCGCACTTCCGGGGTCGGGTCGCTGAGCGTGGTCAGCGCGGTGGCGGTGGAGGTGTACTGCGCCTCGCCGTCTTCAGCGCTGGCAGCGCGTTCGCCCTGCTGGCGCACGAACGCATTCGGCGGGTCCATCACGGACTGGTGCCAGGTCAGGTAGCGGCCCGGGGTGGCGGTCAGCCCCAACACCTGCTCATAGGCGTCGGCGCCACTGCGGAACAGGCGCTCGGTCTTGAGCGTACCCAGGTCCAACCGGTCCAGGAACGGACGGTCGCCCTGCGGCGAACTGCCCTGCCCGCGCAGGAACACGAAGCTGCCGTCCTGGCGCACCACCGGCGCGCCGTTGGGCAGGCGCTTGAACACCAGGTTGCCCGGGTCGGCGTAGAGCTCGTCGCTGGACAGGTCCCAGAACAGCCGGCCTTCCTGCCCGGGCTGGTCGACATCGACGATGCGGGTCTGCCGCCAATGACGGTTCTCATCATTTTCGAACAGGAACGACACCGCCGGGTCCGCGCTCCAGGCAATGCCTTCGAAGCGCTGCGCGGTCCGCGCGATTTCCTGCGGTTTGGCGGAGAACGGTGCCTTCAGCGCCAGCACGCGGTCGCGGTGCGGCACGGTTACTTTCCAGTCGCCCTTGTCCAGCGCTTCGGCATAGACCAGCGTGGCCGGATCGGTGGAGCGCCAGTCGAAATCGCGCGGGCCTTCGGGCACGCCGTGCACCGGCACGCGGTCGGCCAGCGGCAGGCTGGCGATGGGCGTGTTGCGGCCCGTGCCCAGGTCGAGCACCGCAACGTCATTGGCGAAACGCTGGTAGGTCACCGCGTGCGAGAACGGGGCCTTGAGGGTTTCGGTGAGCACATGCACGCCATCGGGGGCGGCATTGACCTCGTTGTACAGCGCCGGCGCGCCTATCGCGCGCACGCTGCCGGCGCTGGCGTCCACCACGGCCAGCTGCGAGGTACCGTAGTAGGCGAACAGGGCTTCGTCATGCGCGCTGGTCAGGGTGTCGCGGGCTTCGTAGGTGCTGCTCTCGCCACTGCTGCCCAGCGATTCCTGTACGTCGGGGCCACCGGGGCCGTTGCCGCTGCTCGGGGCCGGGCCCTGCTTGGCCGGCACGGTCTTGACCAGCAGCTGCTGGCCACCGCCCAGCCACTGCACGGTGTAACCGAAGATGGGATTGAGCTGGACGCCCGGGATCTGTTTGACCTGGCCGGTGCGCGCATCACCGACCCACAGCTGCACCGAGGTGTCTACTGCGTTCTGGAACGCGAAGTGGCTGCCATCGGCCGACCACTGCGCCACCCCGGCACAGCCCTGCGGCAACGCGACCTTGGTGGTGCGGGCGGTGCCGACATCCACCAGCGAGAAATCGGCGACACACGCCGGAATGCCGTAGCCGCCCTGGGTATCGTGGCGGCTGCGGTTCTTCGGTTCCAGCCGCACGCCGGCCAGCTTGAGATACGGCTGGGCAACGCGCTCGATCGACGGATAGGTCTGCAGCGTGGTCAGCAGCAGCCGCTGCCCGCTCGGGTCCAGGCTGGGCTGCGGCGGTGGCGGCGCCTTGAGCACCTTGAGCAGCTGCTCCGGCGGTTTGGCGTAATCGGCGAAGGCCGGTGCGGCAAGGCTGAGCGCGGCCACGGCGACGGCGGTGGCAAGGCAGGTACGACGGATGAGCATCCAGATCCCCTTGAAGGTGTGGGTCCCGGCGGCGCACATGTCGCCGGCATGCCCACAAATCTAGCACCGGGTCATCGCGCCGGAATGGGCCGAAAGCACTGGGTGCATTGCCGGCCTTGCACTTCGGATGCCGTCAATCAGGCGCCCTGGTAAACGTCGTGTACAAGTGAAATGCCCAACGCTGCCATTCGGCCGAGCAACCGGGGCGGCAGCTCGATGGCGAAGTTCCGGTTGCTGTGCGAACTGAACAAGATGCGGGAGGTGGCGACGGCAGGAATTGGTGCGCGCCAGGCCTTGGTTGTCGTGCATGACGGCACTCCTGGCTGGGTTGCGGGGCTGGGCACGGCCCGGGTCTACGGGGGCGTCGCCCTTGGGGGCTGCCGTGTGCCGGGTCCCTGGATCAATGGGCTGGCGTGCGCTCGCCGCGGTCGATGATTGCGCCTTCGATGCTGTCCTTGGGTGCGCCGATGCGCTCCATGAAGTCGCGCAGCATCACCTCGCGGCAGTGCTCGACGGATTGCCCATCGCGTTCGGCGAACATCCGCGCGGCATGCTCGAACAGGTCCGAGAGCAACTCGCCGAAATCGGCGGCGCCGCCACTGAGATCGGAATTGAGGGTCACGTGGAGCTCTTCGTGGGCGGCCCACAGGCGCATGATCTCGAAGGCCTCTGGGTCGCTCAGGACGCCGTCAGGGATGCGCAGTTCGTCGGTGTACATCAGGTGTCGTCCTTGCATGCGGGAGGGGGCGGCGCCACGGTAAGATGGCGCTGCTCACTCCGTCAATGGATGTCCCTTGCGTACCGTCCACGCGCTCCGTTACATCACACCGCTCCGCGAGGGCGGCTCCCTGCCGGCCGTGGTCGAGACCGACGACGACGGCATGGTCGTGCTGAAGTTCCGGGGCGCCGGCCAGGGTCCCAAGGCACTGATTGCCGAGCTGATCGCCGGCGAGCTGGCACGCACGCTGGGCCTGCCGATTCCGGAAATCGTGTTCGTCGAGCTTGACCGCGAGTTCGCGCGCACCGAGCCCGACCCGGAGATCCAGGACCTGATCCGCGCCAGCGAAGGCCTCAGCCTGGGCAGCGATTACCTGCCCGGCGCGATCAACTACGACGTGGCGGCGATGCCGGTGGATGCCGACCTCGCCTCGCGCATCGTGTGGTTCGACGCCTTCACCAGCAATGTCGACCGCACCGCACGCAACCCGAACCTGATGGTGTGGCACCGCAAGCTGTACCTGATCGACCACGGTGCAGCGATGTACTTCCATCACGATTGGGCCACGGCGGGCGATGCCTGCGTAAAGCCGTTCCTGCTGATCCGCGACCATGTGCTGCTGTCGTTCGCCACGAACATCGCCGAGGTGGATGGTGAGCTGGCGGCGCGGCTGCCGTATGCGGAGATTGAACGCATCGTCGCGCTGGTGCCGGACAGCTGGCTGGTGGACGAGCCGGCCTTTGAAAGCCCGGCGGCCTACCGCCAGGCGTACATCGATTATCTGAAGTGCCGTCTGCAGGCTCGTGCCGCTTTTGTAGAGGAGGCCGTCCGTGCCCACGCTGCACACGTATGACTATGCGGTGATCCGCGTGGTACCGCGGGTGGAACGCGAAGAGTTCATCAACGTCGGGGTGATCGTATCCTGCCCGGGGGCGAAGCATCTTCAGGCGGCGATTGAGATTGACCCGGTGCGGATGCAGGCGTTCGCGCCGTCGCTGGATGTGGAGGCGTTGCAGCCATGGCTGGATGCGATCGTGGCGATCTGTCGGGGTGATGCTGCTGCGGGCCCGATCGCGCAGCTTCCAGCGCGCGCGCGGTTCCACTTCCTCACTGCCAAGCGCAGTTCGGTGGTGCAGATGTCGAGCACGCACGTAGGGCGGACAGCGGATCCGCAGGGCGTGGTGGAGCATCTGATGCGCAGGATGGTGCGGGTGGTGTGATGGTTGCATCATGGGTTGGGAGCCGACTGTCAGTCGGCTGCTTTTGCCCCTGCGGTAGAGCCGACTGTTAGTCGGCTGCTTTTGCCCCTGCGGTAGAGCCGACTGTTAGTCGGCTGCTTTTGCTTTTGGGGGTTGATTTGCTGGTCGGGTGTTTTTTTGTTTCGCGAAGAGCAGCCGACTAACAGTCGGCTCTACCGTCGGCTCTACCGTCTGCTTTGTTCCTTCCCTCTACAGCGCCCATCTGCACCATGCGTGTGGATAGTCGCCTATCCGTTCCGCAAGCTTTGCACGCACTGGATTGGCAAGAATGTACATCGCCTGTTCGCGCAGTGATTCGTCGCTCCGGATCGCATGGTCGTAGTAGCCCGGCTGCCAGACGGCGCCGCTACGCTTCCGACATCGATTCATCAGGTAGCTGCTGCGCGCCTTGAAGCGCTACACGCAGTAGCCCATGGTGTGGGTCCGCAACTGCGCCAGCCAGTGGACTAACAGTCGGCTCTACCGCTGGCTCTGACCGTTCTTGCTCGCCTTCGGCAACGCATATGCCATCACGTAATCGCCGGCCGGGGTTTCCATGAAATGGTGGCCGCCGGCCATGATCACGACGTACTGGCGGCCGTCGTATTCGTAGACCATGGGGTTGGCCTGGCCACCGGCAGGGAGCTTGGCGTGCCACAGTTCCTTGCCGGTCTTCAGGTCGATGGCGCGCAGCAGGTCGTCGGTGGCGGCGGCGATGAAGATCAGGCCGCTAGCAGTGAGCGCCGCGCCGCCGTTGTTCGGGGTGCCGATCTCGATCGGCAGGCCGGAGCGGATGCCGAACGGGCCGTTGCCGCGCGCGCTGCCGAACGGACGGTCCCAGAGCAGCTGGCCCGTGCGCAGGTCGATGGCACGGATACCCCCATACGGCGGCTGCTTGCACAGCAGTCTGGTGAACGGCAGGCGCCAGCCGGCGTTGACGTCGATGGCATACGGGGTGCCGGTCTGCGGGTCCCCTGCCCCTTCGGCGCCGCCGCGGTCGGCACGCACCTGCTCGCGTGGCACCCAGCCCTTGCGGTCCGCTTCGGCGCGCGGCACCAGCCGGTTGTAGTTGGGCATGTCGTTGTAGTTGGCCACGATCACGCCGTGGCGCGGATCCACCGCGACGCTGCCCCAGTCCGAACCGCCGTTGTAACCCGGGTATTCGATGGAATGACGGTCTGCAGTGGGCGGCGTGTAGAAGCCCTGGTAACTGGCCTTGCGGAACTGGATGCGGCAGACCAGCTGGTCAATCGGCGTGATGCCCCACATGTCGCGCTCGGTCAGGTCGGGCTTGCGCAGCGTGTGGTACAGCGAAAACCGCTGGGTCGGCGCGCGTTGTTCGGGCTCAACTCCGCCGCCGGGCACCGCGCGCTCTTCCGCCGGCGTCAGCAGTTCACCGGTGCGCCGGTCCAGCACGTACAGGTCGCCCTGTTTGGTCGGAAGCAGGATCGCCGGCACCTTGCCGGCGGCGGTCGGGTAATCGATCAGCGTGGCCTGTGAGCCGAGGTCGTAATCCCAGACATCCTTGCGCACGGCCTGGAAGTTCCACACCGGTTTGCCGGTGGCCACGTCCAGCGCCACCAGCGAGGTGGCATAGCGGTTCTGGTTCTCAGTGCGCGAACCGCTCCAGTAGTCACCCGCCGAATTGCCCATCGGCAGGTACACCAGGCCCAGCTGCTCATCGCCGGTCGCGGTGGTCCACATGTTGGGGGTGCCGCGCGTATACGTCTGGCCCTGAGGTGGCAGCCCGCTGCGGTCGGGTGCATCCATGTCCCATGCCCAGCGCAGCTTGCCGGTCTGTGCGTCGTAGGCCTGGATGACCCCGGACGGGGCATCGCGGCGCTGTCCGTCCAGCACCTGGTGGCCGGTGACGATCACCCCGCGCACGATCGCCGGCGGCGAGGTAATGGACACATAGCCCGGAGGCACCTCGCCCATGCCCAGGGTGATGTCGACCTGGCCGTTGTTGCCGAAGCCCGGACACGGCCGGCCGGTGGCGGCGTCGACGGCGATCAGGCGCCCATCCAGCGTGCCTTCGATGATGCGCGCCGCGCACAGCGCGCGGTTACCCGCGGCGAGCGGCCGGTTGCCCATGCTGGGCGGGGGTTCGGGCAGCGCCAGGTCGGCGGCGACGTCGGCCAGCACCGGATCCACCTGCGGCACGCCCGGCACTTCGTAGTAGGCCACCCCGCGACATGCGGCCGTGTAGGGAATGGATGCGTCTTTCACCTTGGGATTGAAGCGCCAGCGCTCCTTGCCGGTGGCCGCGTCCAGCGCGATGAGCTGGTTGCGCGCGGTGCACAGGTACAGGCTGTCGCCCACCTTGAGTGGGGTGGTCTCGGCGCCCCAGCGCTTCTTCGGCAGGTCGCCGGTGCGGAACTGCCAGGCCAGCTCAAGGTCGCCGACGTTGGTCGGCGTGATCTGCTGCAGCGGTGAATAGCGCGTGCCCGCGTTGCTGCGGCCCCAGGCGGTCCAGTCGCCCGGGGCGGGCTGGTCGGCCGGTTGCGGGCTGGCCTCGCGGGTCGGGGCAAGTCCGGTACCGGCGGCATCGACCGGGAATGCCTGCGCACCGGCCACCGCGCCGTGCGGGACGAAGGCCAGGGTGAATGCCACCGCGAACACCAGGCCCAGCGCCCCGGCCAGGGTGCGGGAGATGCGCCGCGGCACCGGCGTGCGCAGGGTCGGCAGCAGCAGCGCGAGCAGGAAGCCCAGCGCGGTGATCACGCCCATGCGCGGCACCCAACGCCAGTAGTCACTGCCCGATTCCCACCACGTCCACAGCAGCGTACCGACGAACACCAGGAGGTAGGCCCATGCGCCGGCGCGGCGATTACCCCACAGCAGCACGCCTGCGGCAAGCAGTCCTGCCCCGGCCAGGACGTAGTACCAGGACCCGCCCAGTTGCGCGAGCCAAGCGCCCAGGCCGCCCAGTACAAGTCCGAGGAGCAGCAGGACCAGCGCGAGCACGGTTATGAGGGGGTGGCGCGGCGGCAGCACCACGGGCGGCTCTGAGGTCGGCACAGCGGACATCGGTGTTCTCCCCGGTACGGCGGAACCCTGGATGCTGCCGGCCTCCCCTGCTGGCCGGTTTTTTTGAAGCTTATGCCTGTTCGGGTGTGAATGGGGTGGGATTTTCTTCGGGCTTCCGGATGGGCGGCCTGGGCCGGCCAACGGCCGGCGCTACCGGACATTGAGCACGCCGGCGGGCTCCAGATGCCGGAAACGAAGAACGCCGGCGTTGGCCGGCGTTCTCCGTAGTGCGTTGCGGGTGGATCAACCCTGCGGGTTTTCGTCGCCTGCGACCGGTGCCGGCGCGGCGTCGACCGGCGTTGCCGCATTCTCCACCTCGTCCTCGACATCGTCGATGGACGCATCCATCCGCTCCACCGCCTGCAGCTTCTCGTCCTTGGACAGGCGGATCAGGGTCACGCCCTGGGTGTTGCGGCCCACGCGCGAGATTTCCGAGCCGCGGGTACGCACCAGGGTGCCACCGTCGGAGATCAGCAGGACTTCGTCGCGCGAGCCCATCAGCACCGCGCTGACCAGCTTGCCGTTGCGCTCGGTGGTCTGGATGCCGATCACGCCCTGGGTGCCACGACCCTTGCGCGGGTAATCCGGCAGCGGGGTGCGCTTGCCGTAGCCGTTCTCGGTGGCGGTCAGGATGTACAGCATGCCGTCGTCGTCGCCACCTTCGATCACGGCATCGCCGTTCTCGACCGTGGTCTCTTCCACCTGCACGTCGTCTTCGCTCTCGTCCTCGCTGCCGCCGGCACGTTCGGCCACGATCAGGCTGACCACTTCCTCGCCCTTGGCCATCTTGATGCCGCGCACGCCGGTGGCGGTACGGCCCATCGAGCGGACCCGGTCCTCGCCGAAGCGCACGGTCTTGCCGTTGGAGGCGAACAGCAGGATGTCGCGGTCGCCATCGGTCAGGCCGACGCCGACCAGCGCGTCACCCTCGTCGAGGTTGATCGCGATCTTGCCGCGCGCCAGGCGGAACGCGAACTCGCTGAGCGGGGTCTTCTTGACGGTGCCGTTGCGGGTGGCGAAGAACACGAACTGGCCTTCGGCGTACTCGCGTACCGGCAGCACGGCCTGCACCCGCTCACCGGATTCCAGCGGAATCCAGTTGATGATCGGGCGCCCGCGCGCATTCGAACCGGCTTCGGGCAGCTGGTGTACCGGCAGCCAGAACACCTTGCCCGAGCTGGTGAAGGTCAGCAGGGTGTCATGGGTGTTGACCAGCCACAGCTGTTCGATGAAATCCTCTTCCTTGGTCGACGCCGCGCTGCGACCACGGCCGCCGCGACGCTGGGCACGGTAGGCACTGACCGGCTGGCGCTTGACGTAGCCGGCGTGCGACACGGTGACCACCACGTCTTCCGGCGCGATCAGGTCCAGGATGTCCAGGTCTTCTTCGCTGTGGCGGATCTCGGTGCGGCGTTCGTCGCCGAACTCGGTGCGCACGTTGACCAGCTCTTCGCGGATGACCTGCAGCAGGCGGTCCGGATCTTCCAGGATGTGGATCAACCCGGCGATGGTTTCCAGCAGCAGCTTGTACTCTTCGGTCAGGCGGTCCTGCTCCAGCCCGGTCAGGCGGTGCAGGCGCATTTCCAGGATCTGGGTGGCCTGGATCTCGGTCAGCTGGTAGCCGCCCTCGATCAGGCCCACGCCCTTGGGCAGGTCTTCCGGACGCGAGGTTTCCGCACCGGCCGCCCCCAGCATCGAACCGACCAGGCCCGGTTCCCACAGGCGCGCGAGCATGCGCTCGCGGGCTTCATTGGGATTGGGCGAGGTCTTGATCAGTTCGATCATCTCGTCGATGTTGGCCAGCGCAACGGTCAGGCCTTCCAGCACGTGGGCACGGGCGCGCGCCTTGCGCAGCTCGAACACGGTGCGGCGGGTGACCACTTCGCGGCGGTGGCGCACGAAGGCCTCGAGCATCTGCTTGAGGTTCATCAACTGCGGGCGGCCATCGACCAGCGCCACCATGTTGATGCCGAACACCGATTCCATCTGGGTCTGCTGGTAGAGGTTGTTCAACACAACTTCCGCCGACTCGCCGCGCTTGATTTCGATGTAGATGCGCATGCCGTCCTTGTCGGACTCATCGCGCAGCTCGCTGATGCCTTCGAGCTTCTTTTCCTTGACCAGCTCGGCGATCTTTTCGATCAACCGGGCCTTGTTCACCTGGTACGGGATCTCGGTGACGATGATCGATTCGCGGCCGTTGTCGGCCACTTCGATATCGGCCTTGGCGCGGATGCGCACCCGGCCACGACCGGTGCGGTAGCCGGCGACGATGCCGGCGGTACCGTTGATGATGCCGGCGGTGGGGAAATCCGGGCCCGGGATGTACTCCATCAGGCCGTCAACGTCGATCTCGGGGTTCTCGATCAGCGCGATGCAGGCGTTGATCGCCTCGGTCAGGTTGTGCGGCGGGATGTTGGTCGCCATGCCCACCGCGATACCGGCCGAACCGTTGACCAGCAGGTTCGGGAACCGGGTCGGCATGACCGTCGGCTCCAGTTCCTTTTCGTCGTAGTTGGGCTGGAAATCGACGGTTTCCTTGTCGATGTCCGCCATCAGCTCATGGGTGAGCCGCGACATGCGCGCTTCGGTGTAACGCATCGCCGCGGCGGAGTCGCCGTCGACCGAGCCGAAGTTACCCTGGCCATCGACCAGCATGTAGCGCAGCGAGAACGGCTGCGCCATGCGCACCAGGGTGTCGTACACCGACTGGTCGCCATGCGGGTGGTACTTGCCGATGACGTCACCGACGATACGCGCCGACTTGTAGTAAGGCTTGTTGCTGTGCGCGTTCAGCTCGTTCATCGCGTACAGCACGCGGCGATGCACCGGCTTGAGGCCATCGCGCGCATCCGGGAGGGCGCGCCCCACGATCACGCTCATGGCGTAATCGAGGTAGCTCTTGCGCATCTCGTCTTCCAGGTTGACCTGGATGATTTCCTTGGCGTTTTCTGCCATTCGGGTTCCGTTGTCTGGTAGCGGTCCAGTCCGTCGCGCCGGCCCTTGCGGGGCGGCGGCGTCGGAATCTCGATTAACTGACGGAGTCTACCACAACGGGGCCCTTTCCGCCGCCGTTTACGGTGTTTTTACCTGCAGGAATCAGGGACTTAGGTGCGGCTTCGGGACAATTGCGCAAGACCGCCGATGTGAGGGCCAATCGGCACCGCCTGGGGCCGACCAACGGTCGGCGCTACCGCAACCGCCGGCCGTTGGCCGTTGGCCGGCCTACGGTCAACCGAACGCAGCCTGCATGTTGGCCACGGTGGGATTCAGGATCACGCCCTTCTCGGTCACGATGGCGTCGATCAGCTCGCCCGGGGTCACATCGAATACCGGATTCCAGGCGGCAATGCCCTCGGCCACGGTGCGGGTACCGCCCACGCCATACAGCTCGCCCGGGTCGCGCTGCTCGATCTCGATCTGCGCACCGTCGGCGGTGTCCATGTCCACCGTGGACGACGGTGCCACCACCATGAACTTCACCCCGTGGTGGCGGGCGGCGATGGCCAGCTGGTAGGTGCCGATCTTGTTGGCGGTGTCGCCGTTGGCACAGATGCGGTCGGCGCCGACGATCACCCAATGCACCGCCCCGGTCTTCATCAGGTGCGAAGCGGCCGAATCGGCGATCAGCGTGGCGTCGATGCCGTCCTGCTGCAGCTCCCACACGGTCAGGCGCGCGCCCTGCAGCCACGGCCGGGTTTCGCCGGCAAACACCTTGGCGATGCGATGCTGGGCCATGCCCGCGCGGATCACCCCCAGCGCGGTCCCGAAGCCGGCAGTCGCCAGCGAGCCGGTGTTGCAGTGGGTGAGCACGCCGCTGCCCGCGTCGATCAGGCCGGCGCCGAGCGCGCCCATGTGGCGGTTGGCGGCCAGGTCTTCGTCGGCGATGGCCTGGGCCTCGTCGGTCAGCACCTGCGCCCAGTCGGCACCGCTCGGGGCCAGCGCACGGCGCATCCGGGCCAGCGCCCAGGCCAGGTTCACCGCGGTCGGGCGTGACGCGTTCAGGCGTTGCAGCGCCGGTTCCAGCTTGGCCAGCGCCTGCGCCCCATCATCGGCCTGCACCTGCTGCGCAGCCAGGACCACGCCCCAGGCCGCGGCGATGCCGATGGCCGGCGCGCCGCGCACGGTCAAGGCATGGATGGCCTCGGCCACCGCGTCGCTGTCATGGCATTCCACGTGTTCGACCACGAACGGCAGCTTGCGCTGGTCGAGCAGCTGCAGGGAATCACCGGTCCACAGGATCGGACGGATGTGGTCGTAGCGGGCGTAATCGATGTCGGGGGATGCGTTCATCCCGTCATTGTAACGGGCGCTCAATTCACATGGAATTCGGCGCGGCACCCGTTGTCCACCCATACCCCGCGGGCATCCCAGCCCCAGTCGCGGCCTTCCTCGCAGGGGCTGCCGGACAGCTGCTTGACCAGCGTGGCGCTCTTGCTGATGCCGGCCCCGCAGAACCGGCGCTGGCGCGACTTGGATTCGCAGACCAGCGGGCGCGGTACATCGAGGAAACCACTGCCGTCGGCCGCGCCCACCTCGAAGTCGCCCTGGCAGCCACGGGTAACCCACACCTCGTTGCGCTTGACGCCCCAGCTGTGCCCTTCCCGACACGGCATCGCCGACAACTGGCGCAGCAGCCGCACCGGCGCGCCCTGCAGGATCACCGGGCAGCTCTGCGGGCGGCCATTGGATTCGCAGCGCAGCACCCGGCGCACCTTGCGTTCACCACCGCTGCTGGCACCGGGAGCGCCACGGCTGCGGAATTCGGCCCGACAGCCGAGCGTGACCCACACCCCGGTGCGATCGGTGCCCCATTCCGAGCCGCGCACGCAGCTGTTGTCGGACAGTTGGCGGACCAGGTCGACGCCGTTGGCGACCGGCATGTCGCAATGCACCCATTCCATGTCGCGCGACTGGCAGCGCACCACCTGCCCGGCATAGCCGGTTTCGGCCCACGCCGACAGCGGCAGGCAGGAGGCGAACAGCACCAGCCCCAACGCCGGCAGGCGCCACATCGGGGCGGACGGCGTTGGTGCAGCAGCTTCCACCCGTTTCATCAACTCCATACACGCCGCCACTGAACGATTACGTCGCCACCATCCGACATCGGGTGTGATCAGAGCATCATCACGCAACCCGCGCAAGACACTTTCATGGAGACTTCACTACGTTCAGGCGTGGGCGAAATCGAATGCCAGCACATCGGCAATCCGGCCGGTACGGTTCATCGCCATCAACAGGCGGTCCACGCCTACCGCCACGCCTGCGCAATCCGGCAGCGCGGGCAATGCATCAAGCAGGCGCTCGTCCAGCGGCGGCAGCACGCTGCCGCGCGCCTGCCGCACCGCGTGGTCGCGCACGAAGCGGGCGCGTTGTTCGTCGGCGTCGTTGAGCTCGTGGTAGCCGTTGGCCAGCTCGACCGCGCCCAGGTACAGCTCGAAACGTTCGGCCAGCGGCGGCGTACCCGGACGCACCCGCGCCAATGCGGCCTGGCTGGCCGGCCAGTCATGCACCACCGTCATCTGGTCATCACCGAAATGCGGCTGGATGCAGTGGGTCATCAGCAGGTCCAGCCAGTCGTCGCGGGTCAGCCCGTCGGCATCGATGCGAACCTCGGCCAGCGGTGCCTGCAGCTGCTCAAGGCTGGCCTCGAACGGATCCAGCCCCACGTGCGCCTGGTACAGACTGCGATAGTCGAGCACCTGCAGTGTCGCGTCGCGTCCGACCAGCGCCAGTGCCGCGCGCACCAGCGCCACGGTTTCATCGATCAAGCGGTGATGATCCCAGCCCACCCTGTACCACTCGAGCATGGTGAACTCGGGATTGTGGCGCCCCCCCGCTTCGCCGTTGCGGAATACCCGGCCCAGCTCGTAGCAGTCGCCCACGCCCGCGGCGAGCAGCCGCTTGAGCGGGTACTCCGGCGAGGTGCGCAGCCACCGCTGGGCGCTGCCTGCATCGACGTGGCCACTGAAACGCGTGTGGAAACTGTCGATGTTGGGTTCGGTATTGCCGGCCGCCGAGAGGATCGGCGTTTCCACTTCCAGCACGTCGCGTTCGGCAAAGAAGGCGCGGATCAGCGCGTTCAACGCCGCACGCTGGCGCAGCGCGGCAATCACGCGCGTGCGTCCCGCAGGCGGCTGGCCAGCTGCAGGGTGAGCAGGCTGCGGGTGTCATCAACATAGCCGGTGGCCAGGTACAGCCGGCGCGCCAGCTCGTTGTGGTGGTTCACCTCCAGCCGCATGCGCTCCACCCCGCGCGCGTTGGCGCGCTGTTCCAGGATGGCCAGCGCCTGCTTGCCGCGGCCACGGCCGCATGCGGCATGACTCAGGTACAGCTCGTCGAGCAGCGCGAAATCACCGCCCTGCTCCAGGCTGAAGCCCATGGCCAGCGCGGCGTGGCCAACGACCTCACCGGTTTCGGACAGCCACAGCAGCACTTCGCCGTTGCGCGGGTCTTCCAGCAGTGCGGCCAGGGCGCGGCGCACGCGCGCTTCGTCGAAGTCCAGCTGGTCTTCGGCATAGAACTCGCGCATCAAGCCGACCACCAGTTCGGTGTCGGCGACGGTGGCGAGGCGGAAGTCGAGGGGGGACGTCTGCATGGAGGATTCAATCCGTTTTCAGTGGGCCGCCAGGAACGCGACCAGGCGGTCTTCGTCCCAGACATCGATGCCCAGTTCGGTGGCCTTGGTGAGTTTGGAGCCTGCCTCGGTGCCGGCGACGACGAACGAGGTCTTTTTCGAGACGCTGCCGGCGACTTTGGCGCCCAGCGCTTCCAGGCGCTCCTTGGCTTCGTCGCGGGTCATCTGGGCGAGCGTGCCGGTCAACACCACGGTCTGGCCTTCAAGCGGTCCTTCGCTTTGGCTGGTGGCCTCAGGGGCGCGCTCCAGCAGGGTGCGCCGGTATTCATCGGCCTTGAGCAGCATCGGCCCATGCCCATCGTGGTCGAGCCAGTCGGCCACGCCCAGCGCCACTTCATTGGGCAGGCCCGCGGCGACCAGCTGCACCGGTTCGGCATCCAGCACGCTGGCGGCATCGGGCAGCATGGCGGCCAGTTTCTCCGCGCGCAGGCGGGTGATCCCGGGGATTTCAGCCTCGACCAGCAGCTGCGCGAAGTCCAGCCCGTCGCGCAGCTTGGCGCTGGGCGGATGGGCGTCGCTGATGCGCACCTGCCCGACCTGCAGCAACGCGTCGATGGCCTCCTGGTTGCCCGGCTGCTCGAAGAAGTGGCCCAGCGAGCGCGCCACTTCACCGCCGATGTCCGGCACGCGCTTGAACAGCGGCCACGGCAGGTGGCGGATCAGTTCCAGGTCACCGAACCAGGTGGCCAGCGCCTTGGCCGTGCTTTCGCCCACGTGTTCGATACCCAGCGCGAACAGCAGCCGTTCCAGCGTGGTGGTGCGGCTGGCGTCGATCGCGGCGATCAGGTTGTCGGCCCACCTGGTGGCGATCTTCTTCGTGTTCCAGCTGAAGGTCGCTTCCAGGGCAAGGGCACGGGCGCGCCAGCTGTCGTCGGTGGCATCCAGCGCCAACACCTCGCGCAGGTACTGGCCACTGCCTTCGGGCGGCAGGTGCAGGCCGATCTGGTTGGCCAATGCCTGCGGCGATTCGGCATCCAGCACCAGCTTCAGCTGCAGCAGCTGGTCGCGGGTGATCCGGTACAGGTCGGCCACGCCCCGCACGATGCCGGCATCGACCAGGGTTTCAACGTACTTGCCACCCAGCCCGTCGATATCCATCGCGCGGCGCGAGGCGAAGTGCGCGATGGCTTCCTTGCGCTGCGCCGGGCAGCTCAGCTCGCCCGAGCAGCGCCAGGCGGCCGCGCCCTCCTCGCGCACGATCTCCGAGCCGCATACCGGGCACTGGGTCGGCATGCGCCACGGCGAGGTACCCGCCGGGCGGCGGTCGGCGATGACGCTGACCACTTCGGGAATCACATCGCCGGCGCGGCGTACGATCACCGTATCGCCCACGCGCACGTCCAGCCGCTCGATCTGGTCGGCGTTGTGCAGGGTGGCGTTGGAGACGATCACCCCGGCCACGGCAACCGGGTGCAGGCGCGCCACCGGGGTGGCCGCGCCGGTACGGCCGATCTGGATTTCGATCGCCTCCACCGTGGTGGTCTGCTCCTGCGCCGGGAACTTGTGCGCGATGGCCCAGCGCGGAGCGCGCGACACAAAGCCCATCTGTTCCTGCCCGGCACGGTCGTCGAGCTTGTAGACCACGCCGTCGATATCGAAGGCCAGGCCGTCGCGGCGTTCGCCGATGTCACGGTAATAGGCCAGCAGGCCCTCGCCGCCCTCCACTACCTGGCACAGCTCGCTGACCGGGAAACCCCACTCCTTGAGCTGGGCCAGCGTGGCCGAATGGGTCGGCGGCAGTTCACCGCCCCGCACTTCGCCGATGCCGTAGGCATAGAAGCTCAGCTTGCGCCGCGCGCTCATCTTCGGATCGAGCTGGCGCAGCGAGCCGGCGGCGGCGTTGCGCGGGTTGGCCAGCACCTTGCCTTCGTGCAGGCGCGCATCGGCGTTGTAGGCCTCGAAATCGGCGCGGGCCATGTACACCTCGCCGCGCACTTCCAGCACCTGCGGCCAGCCACTGCCCTGCAGCGTGTGCGGGATCACCTTGATCTGGCGCAGGTTGGCGCTGACGTCCTCGCCCGTGGTGCCGTCGCCGCGGGTGGCGCCCTGCACGATGCGGCCGTCTTCGTAGCGCAGGCTGATGGCCAGGCCATCGAGCTTGGGTTCGGCCGAGAAGCGCACGGTATCGCGGCGCAGGCGCTCACTGATGCGGCGCACGAAATCCTGCACTTCCTCATCGCTGAAGGCGTTGCCCAGCGACAGCATCGGCACTGCATGGCGCACCTCGGCAAAGCGCGAGGCCGCCTTGCCACCGACCCGCTGCGTGGGCGAATCGGCATTGACCAGCTCCGGGTGGGCCTGTTCCAGCGCTTCGAGTTCGCGCACCAGGCGGTCGTACTCGGCGTCGGGAATCAGCTGCTCATCGCGGTCGTAGTAAGCCTTGCCGGCCTCGTCGATCTGGCGGCGCAGGATCTCGGCACGTTGGGCGGGACTGGGACTCATGCGACAGGCATCCTGGTAGGGCTGTGAATTCTAGGCGCTGCCGTAAACAACGACCACCCGCGCGGTCCGCGTCGGATTCCGACGCACTACCGCCGAAGTGGCTTGCCGGCCCCGCCGCGTGGCGCTAGCGTGCCGGAATTGTCCCGCCTTGGGTGTTCCCGCCATGTCATCGACCGTCACGTCCCGCCGTTCCTTCCTGCAGCTGGCCGGTACCGGCCTGGCCCTGTCCGGTATCGGCCTGGGTCCTGCGGTTTCCAGCGTCGCCCTGCCCGCCCGCGCTGCAGGTACCGGCCCGGTGCTGCTCAACTTCAATGAAAGCCCGTACGGTCCGTCGCCTGCCGCGCAGGCCGCCGCGCGCGCGATCGTGGCCGACAGCGGGCGCTACCTGTTCGCCCTGGCGGGCGAGCTGCGCGATGCGTTCGCGCAGCAGGAAGGCCTGGCTGCCGATCGCGTGCGGCTGTTTCCCGGCTCCAGCGAACCGTTGAACCGCGCCGCCGTGGTCTGGACCTCGCCCAGCGCCGGGCTGGTAGTGGCCGACCCGACCTTCGAAAGCCTGGGGGACCTGGCCGCCGCGCGCGGTGCCACGGTGGTGAAGGTGCCGCTGCGGCCCGATGGTGCGCACGATGTGCGGGCGATGGTGGATGCGGCCAGGCAGGTCAACGCCGGGTTGCTGTACCTGTGCAATCCCAACAATCCCACCGGCTCGATCACGCCCGCCGACGACATTGCCTGGTTGCTGGCGAACAAGCCGGTGCAGACGCGCCTGCTGGTGGACGAGGCCTACCTGCAGTTCAGCGCGCAGCGCTCGGTGATCGCGCAGGTGATGCAGCGCGATGACGTGATCGTGCTGCGCACGTTCTCCAAGTTGTACGGCATGGCCGGGTTGCGCCTGGGCGTGGCCGCCGCGCATCCGGACCGGTTGCGCGAACTGGCCAGCCTGGGCGACAACCCGCTGCCGGTGACGGCGTTGGCGGCAGGGCTGGCGAGCCTGCGTGAGCCTGGGCTGGTGGAACAGCGGCGCGAGCAGAACACACGGGTGCGGCAGGCCACCGTGGAATGGCTGCAGAAGCGCGGTTTCCGCTGCCTGCCGACAGAGGCCAACTGCTTCATGGTCGATGTGCAGCGCGATGGCGCGGCATTCACCAGGGCGATGGCCGAACGTGGCGTGGTGATCGGCCGCAGCTGGCCGATCTGGCCGCAGGTTGTCCGCGTGAGCGTGGGCACCGAAGCGGAGATGGCCGCGTTCCGCGACGCATTCTCAGCGGTAGTTGGATTGAAAGGTTGACGGTTACCAGCGCGGGGCTTTGGTCAGTGGCGGCGCCTGGTGCTGCCGGTCGTAGGCACGCAGCTCGTCACGGATGTGCGCGATGCGCTGGCGGCCGAGGCTGGCCTTGCTGTCGTCAAGCACGACCGCATCGAGCAGCTCGGCCATGCGCTCCACCGTCGGCAGCATCTTTTCCCAGGCATCCAGTGCGGTCATCGGCGCCGGCAGGGTCAGGAAGAAGGCAATGGCCGGGGTCTCCATCTCGCGGATGGTGGCCATGTCGAAACTGCCCGGCTTCATGATGCTGGCCATGGAGAAGATCGGGCCGCGCTCGGGGTGGCCTTCCACCAGCCGGTGGAACACGTTCATGTGACCGAACACCAGGCCGGTCTTTTCGGCGGCCACCACGATGTCTTCGCCGCGCAGCATCTCGCCGGCGCGCGCGGCCACGAACAAGGACACGATCTTGTCGAAATCCTGGCTGGCGCGCTTGCCCAGGTCGCTGGCGGGGCTGGCATCCACCTCGGGCAGGCCCAGTTCGGCCTGGGTTACGCCGTTCTCATCAGTGAAGCCGGCGCCGGCGGCACCCGCTTCCTGTTCGCCCAGCAGCGGTTCACGGCGCTGGCCTGCAGCACCGTCGGCACCTTCCACGCGGCGGCCCTGCGATTTTTTACGCGGCCGGCCAAACAGGAAGATCGCAGCAATCAGCAGCAGGCCGGCGGCCAGGATGCCGATGCGGAGCATTGCCATGTCGGACATTCGAGGGGTCTCCGGCTAAATACGTTCAGGTAAGCATGGCACGTCAGGCCGCGCCCGCCAATCGTGCCGCCTCTTCCAGGTCCACGCTGACCAGGCGGCTGACGCCCGGCTCGCGCATGGTCACGCCCGAGAGCTGGTGCGCTGCCTCCATCGTGGCCTTGTTGTGGCTCACGAAGAGGAACTGCACCTTCTCGCTCATTTCCTTGACCATGTTGGCCAGGCGGCCCACGTTGGCTTCATCCAATGGCGCGTCCACTTCGTCCAGCAGGCAGAACGGCGCGGGGTTGAGCTGGAAGATCGCAAATACCAGCGCCACCGCAGTCATCGCCTTCTCGCCGCCGGACAGCAGCGAGATGCTGGACACCCGCTTTCCAGGCGGGCGCGCCATGATGGTCACACCCGTGTCGAGAAGGTCTTCACCGGTCAGTTCCAGGTACGCGTGGCCGCCACCAAACAGGCGCGGATACAGCTGCTGGACCCCGGCGTTGACGCGGTCGAAGGTGTCCTTGAAGCGACCGCGGGTCTCGCGGTCGATCTTGCGGATGGCGTCTTCCAGGGTTTCCAGCGCGGTGGTCAGGTCGGTGTTCTGCGCATCCAGGTACTCCGAACGCTGCGAGGCCTCGCCGTACTCCTGGATGGCGGCCAGGTTGACCGGCTCGAGCCGGCGCATGCGGCCATCGATCTGGTGCACGGTCTGTTCCCAGTCGCTGATGCGGGCATCTTCGGGCAGGGTGTTGATCACATCCTGCAGCACGAACCCGGCCTTCTCGACCGAAGCGGTGAGCTGTTCCGCGCTGAGCACCAGCGCCTGCTGGTCGAGCTTGCGCTGGGAAATGCGCTCGCGCTGCGCCAGGGCCTGTTCGTCGCGCTGGTGGCGGGTCTGTTCGAAGGTGCGCAGTTCGGCGTCGATGCCTTCCAGCAGCGTGCGCGCTTCGCCCAGCACGCGGTCGGCACGCACGCGCTCGCCAAGGGCGTTCTGGTGTTCGGCTTCCAGGGTCAGCACCGGCGAATCGCCGTCGTCGAGCTGGGAATGCAGTTCGCCCAGGCGCGAGTCAAGCTGGCCACGCTGGGTGCTCATGCGCTCCAGCGCCTGGCTCAGCGAGGCTACCTGGGTGCGCTGCGATTCAAGGGTCAGGGCCAGCGAATGCGCACTCTCGCGCACGCTGCGCGCGGCTTCGCGGGCGCGGTCGCGGGCTTCGCCGAGCTGGCGGCGCTCGCTTTCCAGCGCATGGCGGACCGATTCCAGGTCGCCCATGCTGTTGACCGCCTCATCCAGGCGCGCACGCGCTTCGCGCACCTGTTCGCGGCTGGCGTCCAACGTCTCCAGCAGCTGCGAGAGCTCGCCTTCGATGCGGTCGATGCGGTTACGCGCGGCGTCGACCTTGCCCTGCTGGCTCTGCAGCTGGCCACCCAGTTCGGACACGCTGCGGTGGGCAACGTAGAGCTGGCGCTGGGCGTCTTCGCGCTGTTGTTCGCCGGCCAGCAGCTGGTCACGGAATTCGGCCAAGCGGTTCTCCAGCTCGGCTTCGCGTTCCTGCAGGGTATCGATCTGTTCGCGCAGGCTGACGATCTCGCGTTCGCGCAGCAGCGCGCCCTGCTTGGCCGCGCCCGAGCGCGACACGCGCACCCAGCCTTCGCCCAGGCGTTCGCCGCCCCGGGTGATCACCGAATCGCCCTCGCCCAGCGAGGCCTGCAGCGCACGCGCCTGTTCCAGGTCTTCGGCGGCATGCAGGCGGGCCAGCAGGCGGCGGATGGCGGTGGGGCCCTCCACCTTGGCCGCCAGCGAGGTCGGGGCGACCTGCAGCGGGCTCTGGTCGGCGGAGACCAGCGCGATGCGCCCGTCACCCAGCTCGGCCAGTGCGCCCACCAGCTGTTCCGGTGCATCGACCAGCACGCCTTCGATCAGCTGCCCCAGCGCGCTTTCCACGGCGTTTTCCCAGCCGCTCTCCACCGTGAGGCGTTCGCCGACGCGCGCGCCCGAATCCAGCCCGTGCTGCTTGAGCCACGCCACCGCCGCGCCCTGCTCCTGGCCGAGCGCGGCCTGCTGCAGGGTTTCCAGCGAGGACAGCCGGCCACGCGCGGCCTGGGCCTGCTTGCGGATCTCGGCGAGTTCGGTCTGCCCGGTGCGCTGGCGCTCCTGCAGGCCGGCCACGGCTTCCTTGCGGGCTTCCACCTGCTCGGTGAGGCCGTCCAGCGAGGCTTTCTGGGTTTCGTGCTGCAGCTGCAGCGCTTCGAACACTTCGGCCAGCGCGTCCAGGTCCAGCCCGGTGCGCTCGCCAGTGAGGGCTTCGCGGCGGCGATCGGCTTCGAGCACCTGGCGGTCAAGGTAGTCGACGCGGGTGCGCTCGACTTCACCGGCGCGCGAGGCTTCGGAGGTCGTGCGGGTATGTGCTTCCCAGCGCGCCTGCCAGTCGGCCAGTCTGGCCTCGGCGTCGCGCAGGGCTTCCTGCTTGATCTCGTTTTCTTCCTGCAGCTGTTCCAGCTGCGGCTCGGCCAGCTCCACCGCTTCGCGCAGAACCATCAGCCGGGCTTCGTCGCCGCTGATGTGCTGGCCCAGTTCGGCCAGCGCCTGCTGGGTTTCGTCGCGGGCCTTGTGCAGGCGCTGGGACATTTCGCGCTGGTGCTGGATCTGCTGTTCCAGCCGGGCCAGGGTGCTGCCCACCTGGTAGACCTCGGCCTGGGCGGTGCTCAGGGCATCGGCGGCTTCTTCGCGGCGCACGCGGCTGGTTTCGATGCGGGCTTCGGCGTCGCGCTGTTCGGCGATGAACTGCTGCAGCCGGGTTTCTTCCTGGGACAGCGCTTCGCGCAGGCCGCTGAGGCGGGTATCGAGGTTGCGGAACTCGAGCGCCTTCCACTCGGCATCCTTGACCCGGCGCTCTTCCTGCAGGCCCTGGTACTGCTCGGCCTGGCGGGCCTGGCGCTTGAGGTGTTCGAGCTGCTTGCCGATTTCCTCGCGCAGGTCGCCCAGGCGGTCGAGGTTCTCGCGGGTGTGGCGGATGCGGGTCTCGGTTTCCTTGCGGCGCTCCTTGTACTTGGAGATGCCGGCGGCTTCTTCCAGGTAAACGCGCAGGTCTTCGGGGCGGGCTTCGATGATCTGGCTGATCATGCCCTGTTCGATGATGGAGTAACTGCGCGGGCCCAGGCCGGTCCCGAGGAACAGGTCGGTGATGTCGCGGCGGCGGCACTTGGTGCCGTTGAGGTAATAGTTGCTGCTGCCATCGCGGCTGACGGTGCGCTTGACCGAGATTTCGTTGAACGAGGCGTACTCGCCACTGATGGTGTGGTCGGTATTGTCGAAGATCAGTTCGACAGTCGCCTGCGACACAGGCTTGCGCGCGGACGAGCCGGAGAAGATCACGTCGGTAAGCGAATCGCCACGAAGGCGGCTGGCCGAGCTCTCGCCCATGACCCAGCGCACCGCATCGATGATGTTGGACTTGCCACAACCATTGGGCCCGACCACGCCGGTCATGTTGGTGGGCAGATGCAGGGTGGTCGGGTCTACGAAGGACTTGAAGCCGGACAACTTGATCGTGGACAGACGCATGGCGTGGTTGGCTTTAGGACAGTCGCGATGGGCCGAGTATAACGGCGCGGGTGTTTTGCGGGCGGTTAGGGGCGAGCGGGCAGTTTCCGAGGCCGACCAACGGTCGGCGCTACCGGGTGTCAGCCGCCCGGAAACAAAAACGGGCACCCTCGCGGGCGCCCGTTTCAGCGATTCCAGCCTTGCGGCAGGGATCAGGCTTCGGCTTCCACCACCACCTTGACGGTGGTCTCGACGTCGGCGTGCAGGTGGATGACCACCTCGTACTCGCCCACGTTGCGGAAGGCGCCTTCGCCCAGGATGACTTCGCTCTTTTCCAGCGGCAGGCCGGCCTTGGTGAAGGCTTCGGCGATGTCACGCGGGCCAACCGAACCGAACAGCTTGCCTTCGGTCGATGCATTGGCGGCAACGGTGACGCTCTTGCCTTCCAGCGCAGCCTTGCGGGCTTCGGCCTCGGCCAGGATCGAGTCGGCCTTCGCCTGGTACTCGGCGCGCTTGGCCTCGAACTCGGCCACGTTGGCGGCGGTGGCCGGAACGGCCTTGCCGGTCGGGACGAGGAAGTTGCGGCCGTAGCCCGGCTTCACTTCAACCTGGTCGCCCAGGCCGCCGAGGTTGGTGACCTTCTGGATGAGAATCAGCTTCATGGTGCAGCTCCAATATATGTATTCGTTAGCGAGGCAGGCCCCGCAGCGTTTGGCTGTCCGAATATCCGAACGGTAGACCCGGCACCGCCCGCTGCCAAACGGCGCGGGCGGTGGGGACTACGAAAGCGGCGACCGCGGTCGCCGGCCTTCATCAGACGTCGTGGTTGTCGGTGTACGGAATCAGGGCCAGGAAACGGGCGCGCTTGACGGCCGTTGCCAGCTGGCGCTGGTACTTCGACTTGGTACCGGTCACGCGGCTCGGCACGATCTTGCCGTTCTCGGTGAGGTACTGGCGCAGGGTGTTGAGATCCTTGTAATCGATCTCCTTGACACCTTCGGCCGTGAACTTGCAGAACTTGCGGCGACGGAAGAACTTGGACATGTCAGTGCTCCTTAAGCGGCCGAAGCGGCGTCGTCGCCGGCATCGTTGTCAGCGGCGGGGGTGGTTTCGCCTTCTTCGTCATCACGACGACGACGCTCACCACGCTCGGGCTTGTCGCCCTTCTCGTCCTTGCTCTTCATGATCAGCGACTGCTCGGTGTCGGCGCCCGGGCGCACGATGACCAGGTTGCGCAGCACGGCGTCGTTGAAGCGGAAGCTTTCGGTCAGTTCGCTCAGCACGGCCTGGTCAACTTCGATGTTGAGCATGACGTAGTGGGCCTTCACCAGGTTCTGGATCGGGTAGGCCAGCTGACGACGGCCCCAGTCTTCCAGACGGTGGATGGTGCCGTTGCCGTTCTCGACCAGCGCCTTGTAGCGCTCGATCATGGCCGGAACCTGCTCGCTCTGGTCCGGGTGGACCATGAACACGACTTCGTAATGACGACTCATGTGTATTTACCTTTCGGATGTGGCCCTTTCGGGCCGGACAGCCCCCCGCAGGTGAACGCGGTGGAGCAAGGGTCCTGCCAGGAATCAGGCAGGAAGCCGGGCATTATCGCAGCAGAAGCGGTTCCGGGCAAGCCAGGCGGCGGCGCAGGGCCACCGGGGCCGGATTCAGGCCTTGTCGGCCTCGGTGGTGAAGCTTTCGCCGCAGCCACATTCGGCAGTGGCGTTCGGGTTCCTGAACGTGAAGGTTTCGCTCAGCCCCTGCTTGCCGAAGTCGATTTCGGTGCCGTCGACCAGGGCCAGGCTGTCGGCGTCCACGTAGATCCGCACCCCCTCCTGCTCGAACACGGTGTCGCCGGGGCGCTCGTCGCGGGCCAGGTCGGTGACGTGGCCCCAGCCCGAACAGCCGGTGCGGGTCACGCCGAAGCGCAGGCCCAGGGCACCCGGGGTCTGGGCCACGAACTTTTCGACACGGGTGAAGGCAACAGGGGTAAGGGTGACAGCCATGACGGACGACTCCAGCAGATGGGGCACATTATAGGTCCACGGCCCAGTCAGAAATGCCTCGCAAGCAGAACGCTGCAACCGTTAAACTCCTCGTTCAGAGATCGAGTCGATCAACAGAGGATTCAAGTCATGACGGTGGTCAGCGTTGAACATGCGCTTGCCGGGAAGATCCCGGAAGGCGGCGAGGCAACAGTACGGGGCTGGGTGCGTACGGTGCGCGGGTCTGCGGCGCTTGCCTTCGTCAATGTCACCGATGGCTCCTGCTTCGCCCCCATCCAGGTGGTGGCCAATGACACCCTGGGCAACTTCGACGCGGTGAAGGCGCTGACCCCGGGCTGCTCGGTCATCGCCCGCGGCACCCTGGTCAAATCCCAGGGCAAGGGCCAGTCGTTCGAGATCCAGGCCAGCGACATCGAGATCGTCGGCCTGGTCGAAGACCCGCTGACCTATCCGATCCAGCCCAAGCCGATGAGCGCCGAGTTCCTGCGCGAAGTGGCCCACCTGCGCCCGCGCACCAACCTGTTCGGCGCGGTCACCCGCATCCGCAACTGCCTGGCCCAGGCCGTGCACCGGTTCTTCCACCAGAACGGGTTCAACTGGATCAGCACCCCGATCATCACCACCTCCGACGCCGAAGGCGCCGGGCAGATGTTCCGCGTCTCCACGCTGGACATGGTGAACCTGCCGCGCACCGCGCAGGGCGAGGTCGATTTCAGCCGCGACTTCTTCGGCAAGGAAACCTTCCTGACCGTGTCCGGCCAGCTCAATGTCGAGGCCTACTGCCTGGCGCTGAGCAAGGTGTACACCTTCGGGCCGACCTTCCGCGCCGAGAACTCCAACACCACCCGCCACCTGGCGGAGTTCTGGATGATCGAGCCGGAAATCGCCTTCGCCGACCTGGCCGAAGACGCGCGCCTGGCCGAGCAGTTCCTGAAGTACCTGTTCCGCGCGGTGCTCGATGAGCGCGGCGACGACCTGGCCTTCCTGGCCGAGCGCGTGGACAAGAACGCGATCAAAAAGCTGGAAGACTTCATCAACGCGCCGTTCGAACAGATCGACTACAGCGAAGCGGTGAAGCTGCTGCAGAACTCCGGCAGGAAGTTCGACTTCCCGGTCGAATGGGGCCTGGACCTGCAGACCGAGCACGAGCGCTGGCTGACCGAGGAACACATCGGCCGCCCGGTGGTGGTGACCAACTACCCCGAGCACATCAAGGCCTTCTACATGCGCCTGAACGACGACGGCAAGACCGTGGCCGCGATGGACGTGCTGGCCCCGGGCATCGGCGAGATCATCGGCGGCAGCCAGCGCGAAGAGCGCCTGGACGTGCTCGACGCGCGCATGGCGCAGTTCGGCCTGGACCCGGCCCACTACGGCTGGTACCGCGATTTCCGCCGCTACGGCTCGGTGCCGCACGCCGGTTTCGGCCTGGGCTTCGAGCGCCTGGTGGTATACGTGTGCGGGCTGGGCAACATCCGCGATGCGATCCCCTACCCGCGCGCACCGGGCAGCGCCGAGTTCTGATTCTTCCCACGGAGGCACGCCCATGACCCTGTTCTTCGCGCTGTGCTTCGTCGGCGTGGCGATCGCCGGGTTCAGTGCCTTCGTGATCTTCTGGCCGCTGACGCTGGTGCATATCCGCGACCGCCACCCTGCCCTGGCCGACCGCTTCGGCAGTAGTGCCTTCCTGCGCCCGGACGCGCTGCGCTGGCTGCTCGGCCGCGATTACCGCGACACCCCCGACCGTTCGCTCTCGGGGCTGGCCACGCCGGCCTGGCTGTCGCTGCTCACCCTGCTGGCCGGACTGGGCATGGCCGCCCTGCTCTGGCTGCTTTCGATGGTACTGACATGACTGACATCACCGCCCACCACGACCAGTGGTTCCTCGCCAGCCTGGGCAACACCCTGATCTGGGCACGCCTGCGGGTCCGCCCGGGCGGCACCGCCGAAGTACTCGACAGCGACGGCAATACCCTCAGCTACGACAGCGAGGACACTGCCCGGTCGCAGCTGTTCGACGCCGAGTTCGTGGCGTTTGATGGCCTGGACGAGGAAGACGCGCTGATCCGCGGCTTCAGCCTGCACGAAGTCAGCCCGCCCCAGGCCGACAGCGACGACGCGCTGCGCGGCCACATGGTGGTCAGCCTCGGCGCGCGCGCCTGAGCCGACCATGTTCATCCCGGCCGACTTCGTTGAGACCGACCTGGCCTGGCTGGACCGCCTGCTGAAACGCGATGCGTTCGTCACCGTGGTCACCACCGGCAGCGACGGCCTGCCGCAGGTGACCCTGCTGCCGGTGGTGTACCGGCGCGACGGCGATGACATCCTGATCGAAGGCCACTGGGCCCGGCCGAACCCGCAGGCCGGCCACGCCGGACCCGCGCTGGTACTGGTGCACGGCCCGCACGGCTACGTGTCGCCGGGCTGGTATCCGGACAAGGAGGCAATGGCCCGCGTACCGACCTGGAACTACGCGGCCGCCGAACTGCGCGGCACGCTGGAACCGGTGACCGATCCGGACGCCCTGATCGACATGCTGGACCGGCTCAGCGCCAGGTACGAAGCGCAGGTCGGCGGCGACTGGGACCTGCTGCCGATCGAGCCCCGCCAGCGGCGGATGCTGGCCGGCATCGTCGGCTTCCGCTTCCGCGCCCAGCAGGTGCAGATCAAGCTCAAACTGAGCCAGAACCATCCCCAGGCCAACCAGCACGGCGTGATCGACGCGCTGTCGGCCCTCGATTCCCCTCCTTCGCATGAGCTGGCGCAGTGGATGCGCTGGAAACTTGAGGTACCGCACTGATGAAAGACATCCACAAGCTGCTGCAGAACAACCGCGACTGGGCCGACCGGATCGAGAAGGAAGACCCCGAGTTCTTCCACCAGCTGGCCAAGCAACAGCACCCGGAATACCTGTGGATCGGGTGTTCCGATTCGCGCGTGCCGGCCAACCAGATCATCGGCATGGCACCGGGCGAGGTATTCGTGCACCGCAATGTGGCCAACGTGGTGGTGCACACCGACCTGAACTGCCTGAGCGTGATCCAGTACGCGGTGGACCAGCTGAAGGTGAAGCACATCCTGATCGTGGGCCATTACGGCTGCGGTGGCGTGCATGCCAGCCTCAACAACACCCGCGTGGGCCTGGCCGACAACTGGCTGCGCCATGTGGGTGATGTGGCACAGAAGCACGCTGCCATCATGGATGCGATCGAAGAGCCGGAACTGAAGCACGCGCGGCTGTGCGAACTCAACGTGATCGAGCAGGTGGTCAATGCCTGCCGCTCGACCATCGTGCAGGACGCCTGGGCGCGCGGCCAGAAGCTGATGGTGCACGGCTGGGTATACAGCCTGAAGGACGGCCGGGTGCGCGAGATGGGCATCGACGTGGGCAGTCCCGAGGAACTGCAGCCGGCCTATGAAAAGGCCCTCTCCTACGTTCCGCGCCACGGCCGACGCGACTGACCCTTCCTGCAGGAACCCACCGCCATGCTTGCGCCCCCGATCAACCTGCTGGGCTGGATCGAAGAGAACCGCCACCTGCTCAAGCCGCCGGTGGGCAACAAGATGATCGAGAACGGTGACTTCATCATCATGGTGGTGGGCGGGCCGAACAGCCGCACCGACTTCCATTACGACGAAGGCCCGGAGTGGTTCTACCAGCTGGAAGGCGAGATGCTGCTGAAGGTGCAGGAAGACGGCGCGGTGCGGGATATTCCGATCCGCGCCGGCGAGATCTTCCTGCTGCCGGGCAAGGTGCCGCATTCGCCACGCCGCCCGCCCGGCGGCGTCGGCCTGGTGGTGGAGCGCAAGCGGCTGGCGCACGAACGCGACGGCGTGATGTGGTTCTGCGAGCGCTGCAACCACAAGCTGTACGAGGTGTTTTTCACCCTCGAGAACATCGAGACCGACCTGCCGAAGGTGTTTGCCGAATACCAGACATCCTTGGAGCTGCGCACGTGCGACGCGTGCGGGCATGTGGATCCGTTGCCGGCGACCTGATTTGGACCGAAACCGGCTATCTGGCGCCATGCCACGCCGTTTTCGGCCCCTATGTCGGATTCATCCCATAGGTCAAACAGATAGATAAACTGTGCTTTCACAGACAACATCTATCGTCCAATGTCCGAGCTCCTCAGCCGCACCCATGCCACCGCCCTGGACGCCGCCGACCCGCTGCGCGCGCTGCGTGCTGAATTCGTCTTTCCCCAGCACAACCACCGCGACCAGACCTACTTCGTGGGTAATTCGCTGGGCCTGCAGCCGCGCGGGGCCAAGGCGGCGGTGCAGGAGGTCATGGACAAATGGGGCGCGCTCGCCGTGGAAGGCCACTTCACCGGCGAGACTCAGTGGCTGGGCTACCACCGCCTGGTCAATCGGCAGCTGGCCCAGGTAGTGGGCGCCCTGCCCAGCGAAGTGGTCGCCATGAACACGCTGAGCGTGAACCTGCACCTGATGATGGTCAGCTTCTACCGGCCCAGCGCCGAACGCCCGGTGATCCTGATGGAAGCCGGCGCCTTCCCGACCGACCGCCACGCGGTGGAATCGCAGCTCCGCTTCCACGGCTTCGACCCGGCCACCGACCTGGTCGAAGTCCAGCCGGATGAGCCCAACGGCACCATCTCGCTGCAGGCCATCGAACGCGCCATCACCGAGCACGGCCCGCGCCTGGCGCTGGTGCTGTGGCCCGGGGTCCAGTACCGCAGCGGCCAGGTATTCGACCTGGATGCGATCACCCGCATGGCCCGCCTGCAGGGCGCCCGGGTCGGCTTCGACCTGGCCCACTCGGTCGGCAACGTGCCGCTGCAGCTGCACGACATCGCGCCGGACTTCGCCGTGTGGTGCCATTACAAGTACCTCAACAGCGGCCCCGGTGCCGTGGCCGGCTGCTTCGTGCACGAACGCCACCACCGCGACACCAGCCTGCCGCGCTTCGCCGGCTGGTGGGGGCATGAGGAAGCCACCCGCTTCAAGATGGCCCCGCAGTTCGTGCCGGCGGTGGGCGCCGAAGGCTGGCAGCTGAGCAACCCGCCGGTGCTGGGCCTGGCCCCGCTGCGGGCCGCGCTTGACGTGATCGACAAGGCCGGCGGCATCCAGGCCCTTCGCGACAAGTCGCTGCAGCTCACCGGCCTGCTTGATGCGCTGGTCCGCGCCCGCCTGCCCGGCGTGCTTGAAGTACTTACCCCCAGCGAGCCGGAACGCCGTGGCTGCCAGCTGTCGCTGCGGGTGGTGGCCGGCCGTGAACGCGGCCGCAACCTGTTCGAGTACCTGCAGACCGTGGGCGTGCTGGGCGACTGGCGCGAACCCGATGTGATCCGCATCTCGCCCACCCCGTTGTACAACCGCTACCTTGACCTGCACCACTTCGTCGAGGAAGTGGAATCCTGGGCCGGCCTGTAAGCCGCCCTCCACCACCCCTGCGCGGAACCGCCTTGATCGCTACCCCCCATCGCTCCCTGAGCATCATCGGCGCAGGCCTGGCCGGCTCCCTGCTGGCCATCCTGCTGTCCCGCCAGGGCTGGCGGATCACCCTTTACGAACGCCGCGGCGATCCGCGCATCGCCGATTACGAGTCCGGCCGCTCGATCAACCTGGCCCTGGCCGAACGCGGCCGCAACGCGCTGCGCCAGGCCGGGGTCGAAGACGCGGTGATGGCCAAGGCGGTGATGATGCGCGGCCGCATGGTGCACCCGCGCGAGGGCGCGCCGCAGCTGCAGCGCTATGGCCGCGACGACAGCGAAGTGATCTGGTCCATCCACCGCAAGGACCTCAACACCACCCTGCTGCAGCTGGCCGAAGATGCGGGGGCGCAGGTGCACTTCCACCGCCGCCTGCACACCGTGGATTTCGATGCCGGCTACGCACGCTTCATTGATGACCGCAACGACCATCCACACGACATCCGCTTCGATACGCTGATCGGCGCCGACGGCGCCGGTTCGGCGCTGCGCGCGGCCATGAACCGCAAGCACCCGCTGGACGAGCGCATCGAGTTCCTCGACCACTCCTACAAGGAGCTGGAAATCCCGCCCACCGACGACGGCGGCTTCCGGATCGAGGCCAATGCCCTGCACATCTGGCCGCGCGGCAACTACATGTGCATCGCGCTGCCCAATGACGAAGGCACCTTCACCGTCACCCTGTTCCTGCCCAACGAAGGCAACCCCAGCTTCGCCACCACCAACAGCGGCGCCGAAGCCGAGGCGTTGTTCGCGCGCGATTTTCCCGATGCGCTGGCGCTGATTCCAAACCTGCGCCGCGATTGGGAAGAACACCCGCCCGGCCTGCTCGGCACCCTGCACCTGCGCCAGTGGCACCTGCAGGGCCGTGCGGTGCTGCTCGGCGATGCTGCCCACGCCATGGTGCCGTTCCACGGCCAGGGCATGAACTGCGCGTTCGAGGACTGCGTTGCGCTGGCCCGCCACCTGCTGGAGCAGGATTCGCTGACCCAGGCCTTCGCCGCCTTCGAGGCCGAGCGCAAGCCCAACGCCGAAGCGATCCAGCAGATGGCGCTGGAAAACTACCTGGAAATGCGCGACCGCGTGGCCGACCCGGCCTTCCTGCTGCAGCGCGAGCTGGAGCAGCAGCTGCAGGCGCGCTGGCCCACCCGCTTCGTGCCGCACTACACCATGGTGACCTTCCTGCACACGCCGTACGCGGTGGCGCTGGAACGCACCGAGCTGCAGCGGCGCATCCTGGAAACGGCCACCGCCGGCCACGACAGCCTGGAGCACATCGACTGGGCCGCGCTGGAACGCGTGGTCCACGAACAGCTGACCGTGCTGGAGGGCGCGCACTGATGGCCGACAGCTTCCTGTTCTACGACCTGGAAACCTTCGGCCAGGACCCGCGCCGCACCCGCGTGGCGCAGTTCGCAGCGATCCGCACCGACGCCGACCTGAACATGATCGACGCGCCAGTGAGCTTCTACGTGAAGCCGGCCGACGACCTGCTGCCCTCGCCGATTGCCACGCTGATCACCGGCATCACCCCGCAGCATGCGCTGGCCGAAGGGGTCAGCGAAGCCGAGGCGTTTTCGCGGATCAACGACCTGATGGCGCGCCCGGGCACCTGCACGCTGGGCTACAACACGCTGCGCTTCGACGACGAGTTCGTGCGCCACGGCCTGTTCCGCAATTTCTTCGATCCCTACGAACGCGAGTGGCGCAACGGCAACTCACGCTGGGACCTGCTGGACATGCTGCGGCTGGTGCACGCGCTGCGCCCGGACGGCATCGCCTGGCCGCAGCGCGAGGATGGCGCGACCTCGTTCAAGCTTGAGCACCTGGCGCTGGCCAACGACGTGCGCCAGGGCGACGCGCACGAGGCACTGTCCGACGTGCACGCCACCATCGGCATGGCGCGTCTCTTCAAGCAGGCCCAACCCCGGCTGTGGGATTACGCCCTGAAGCTGCGCGACAAGCGCTTCGTCGGCAGCCTGCTTGACGTGGACGCGATGCAGCCGGTGCTGCACATCTCCATGCGCTACCCGGCCCAGCGCATGTGCGCCGCGCCGGTGATGCCGATCGCGCGCCACCCGTACATCAACAACCGGGTCATCGCGCTGGACCTGGAAGGCGACATCGATGGGTTGCTGACCCTGCCGGCCGAAACGCTGGCCGCGCGCCTGTACACGCGCGCCGCCGACCTGGCCGAGGGCGAACAGCGCGTACCGCTCAAGGAAGTGCACTTGAACAAAGTGCCCGCGCTGGTGGCCTGGAACCACCTGCGCCCGGCCGACCATGCCCGGCTGGGCATCGACGCGGCCACGGTGGACGCCAATGCCGCACGCGTGCGCGAGGCCGGCCCGGCGCTGGTCGAGAAGGTGCGGCAGGTGTACGGCGGCGAGCGCGTGGCCACGGTGAGCGATGTGGATGCCTCGCTGTACGACGGCTTCCTGGCCGACGGCGACAAGGCGCTGATGTCCCGCCTGCGCACCAGCCCGCCGGCCGAGCTGGCCGGTTTCGCCGAGCGGCTGAAAGACCCGCGCATGCCGGAGCTGCTGTTCCGCTACCGCGCGCGCAACCACCCGCAGACGCTGGATGCCGGCGAACGCGGGCGCTGGAACGACTACCGGCGGCAGCGCCTGCTCGGCGATGCCGGGCTGGGCGAGCAGACCCTGCCCGACTTCCGCGCGCAGCTGGACACGCTGGCGCTGGAGCATGCCGCCGACCCGGCCAAACTTGCCCTGTTGCAGCACCTGCGCGACTGGGGCACCGATCTGGAGCAGAGCCTGTGAGCACCTATTTCACTCCCGCCAGCTTCACCTTCCTGCGCGGGCTGGCGCGCAACAACGACAAGACCTGGTTCAACGCGCACAAGCCGAAGTACGAAGAGCACGTGCGCCAGCCGTTCCTGCAGCTGATCAGCGACCTGCAGCCGGACCTGGCGGCGGTGAGCGGGCACTTCCGCGCCGACCCGCGCGGCGTGGGCGGCTCGCTGTTCCGCATCTACCGTGATGCGCGGTTCTCCAACGACAAGTCGCCGTACAAGACCTGGCAGGGCGCGCGGCTGTTCCATGAGCGGCGCAAGCAGGTACCGGCGCCGTCGTTCTACATCCACCTGCAACCGGGCGGGTGCTTCGTTGGCGCTGGCCTGTGGCATCCCGAGCCGGCCACCCAGCGCAAGGTGCGCCATTTCATCGTGGACAACCCCGGCGCGTGGAAGGCGGCGGCGCATGCGCCGGCGCTGCGGAAGAAGTTCGATTTCGAGGAAAGCGAGAAGCTGGTGCGGGCACCGCGTGGGTTCGAGCCGGATTTCGAGTTCATCGACGACCTGAAGCATCGCAACTGGGTGTTCTGGCGCTCGCTGGATGATGCGACCATGACCGGGCCGAAGCTGCGGCAGACGCTGGCGAAGGATCTGGTGGCGTTGGGGCCGTTTGTCGATTATCTGTGCGCGGCGCTGGATCTGGAGTTTTGAGCACTCTACCCCGCCTTGACGTGGGCTTCGGCAAGGTGGCGGCATGAAAAAGCTGCTTCTGCTGCTGGGGCTGGTCGTGGTGCTGCTGGCAGGCTGGCTGGTCAGCGGTCCGTATCTGACCCTGCGCGGGCTGGCCGGGGCGATCGAGCAGCGCGATACCTCCCAGCTGGACCGCTACGTGGACTTCCCGATGCTGCGCGCCAACCTGCGCGCGCAGCTGGACGATTACGTGGTGCGCCGGGCCGGGCCGGACGTGCAGTCCAACCTGGTCGGCGCGCTGCTGCTCACCGCCGGGCAGAAGCTGAGCGGCACGGCAGTGGATGCGATGGTCACGCCGACCGGGATCGGCGCGCTGATGGAAGGCCATACGCTGTGGAAGCGGGCCAGCAATGACCTGGAGAGCAATGACGCCTACGCGGCGCCGCGGGCGGCGCGGCCGCTGGAGGGCGCTACGCACCGGTTCGAGTCCACGTCACGGTTCACCGCCACCACCCATACGGCGCAGGGCGCGCCGGTGGTGTTCGTGCTGCAGCGGCAGGGGTTGCGCTGGAAATTGGTCAATATCGAGCTGCCGCTCGATTAGTCGGTGTCACGACCAACGGTCGTGACCTACCCATGTATCCGCCCGACCGGTAGGTCACGACCGTTGGTCGTGACCGCCGTCAATCGTTGGCCACGCCGTGGGGTACATGGCCGGCGGCGACGCTGAGGTGCTGGCGCGCGCTGTCGATGTTGTGCTGCGAATCGTCGAAGAAGATGTCTGCGCCGAACGCTTCCAGGAACGGGCCCTTGTGGCGGCCGCCCAGGAACAGCGCTTCGTCCAGGCGCACGCCCCATTCGCGCAACGTACGGATCACCCGCTCATGGGCCGGGGCCGAGCGCGCGGTGACCAGCGCGGTCCGGATCGGCGCATCCTCGCCCGACGGGAACACCGCCTGCAGGGTGTGCAGCGCCGACAGGAAGTTGCGGAACGGACCGCCACTGAGCGGCTCGCGGGCGTTTTCGCGCTCGTGCCGGCCAAACGCTTCCACGCCCTGCTCGCGCGAGATGCGCTCGCTTTCATCGCCGAAGATCACCGCGTCACCATCGAAGGCGATGCGCAGCTGGCCCAGCGGCTGGCTCATGTCGACCGGTTCGGCCGCCGCCAGGGTCTCGCCGTGCGGCTTGGGCAGGATCGTGGCCGCGGCGATGCCATGCCGCAGCGCACGCCGCACCGATTCCGGGTTGGCCGACAGGAACAGATCGGTCCCGAACGGCTTCACGTACGGCCAGGTCGGCTCGCCGGCGGTGAAGGTGGCGCGGATGATGCCCAGGTCGTAATGCTGGATGGAATTGAAGATGCGGAGACCGGTATCGGCGGAATTGCGCGACAGCAGGATGACCTCCACCCGCGGCGATTCCGGCGACTGGCCCTGGTTGAGCGCCAGCAGCTTGCGCACCACCGGGAAGGCCACGCCGGGGCGCAGCACATCGTCCTCGTGCTTGCGCTGGTACTCGGCATAGGCGTCCACGCCTTCGGCCTCGAACAGCGCGTGACCCTCTTCCAGGTCGAACAGCGCGCGCGAGGTCACGGCAACGGTCAGCAAACGGGGGGTGTTGTCGCCCATGGCGGTCAAAAATCCTTCAAAACATGAACTGTTCGCTGAGGATCCGGTCTTCCAGGTTGTGTTCCGGATCGAACAGCAGGGTCACCCGGCGCTCGCGCGACTCGCGGATGGTCACTTCGACCACGTCGCGGGTCTCGTGCGAATCGGCGGTCACGCTGACCGGGCGCTTGTAGGGGTCGAGTACGCGGAAGCGCACCTCGGTATCGGCCTTCAGGATCGCGCCACGCCAGCGCCGCGGCCGGTACGGCGCCAGCGGGGTCAGTGCGATGGTGTGCGAGCCCAGCGGCAGGATCGGGCCGTGTGCGGAGTAATTGTAGGCGGTGCTGCCGGCCGGGGTCGCCACCAGCACCCCATCGCCGATCAGCTCGGCCACCCGCTCCTGGCCGTTGAGGTCGACCCCGATGTGCGCGGCCTGGCGGGTCTGGCGCAGCAGCGACACGTCGTTATAGGCCAGCGAGCCGGTGGTGGTGCCCGATTCGGTCAGCGCCAGCATTTCCAGCGGGCGCAGGTTGGCCGGCTCGGCACGGGCGATGCGCGCCTGGATGTCGTCCTCGGCCCTGTACTGGTTCATCAGGAAGCCCACGGTGCCCAGCTTCATGCCAAACACCGGCAGGCCAAGATGCCCATGCCGGTGCAGGGTCTGCAGCATGAAACCGTCGCCGCCCAGGGGACACAGCACCTCGGCAGCGTCCGGCGCGTGGTCGCCATAGCGTGCCACCGCGGCCGCGCGGGCCGACTGGGCCGCCTCGGTGTTGCTGGCAAGGAACGCGATGCGGGGGGTGTCGGTCATAAAAGATCCACCGGAGATACCCGCGAAGCATACCGGTTCGTGCAGGTGATCGGCCGCCTTCGGCGTTCCCAGGGCCGGCCAACGGCCGGCGCTACCGAAACGCGTCCGGAGCCCACGTGGATTTATCCAGATCCCCATGGGCCCTCAGCAATTCGTAGCCCCGGCCGTTGGCCGGACACCGCGCGCAGCGCGGCCCAAGCCTCCGAACCCGGATACCCAAGCCCGCAACAAACGTCCCGACGTTCAAACCGGATCGAAGCGCCAACAAAAAGGCCCCGCCAATGGCGGGGCCTTTTTCTTTCACGCATCAGCGCAGGTTACGCGCCGTGGGCTGCCAGCTGGCCCAGGCGCTGTACCGCCACCGAGACCGTCGGGTAGTCGAGCGTCTTCTGCTCGGCCAGCTCCTGCAGCATCGACAGGGTGAAGCGCAGGCTGCTGTCGTCACGGCCGATCCAAGCCGCAACCTTGGCTTCGGCACTGCCCCCCTTCATCGACAGCACCTGGGCGGCCAGGTTGCGGTGGTGGGCGGCCAGCTCGTCGCGCAGCACGCCACGGGCCACGGCGTGCCAGCGGCCGTTGACCTCCAGCGCGTCGATCTGCTCGAACAGCCACGGCAGCTGCAGCGCGTCGCCCAGGCGGAAGTGGACCTTGGACACATCCACCGGCTTGAGCTTGCGGGTACGCGCCAGTTCGATGATGTCGAACGCCGGTTCCAGGAACTGCAGCTCGGACAGCTGCTGCGCCAGTGCCGGCGGCAGGCCCTTCTCCTTCCACTCCTGCACGCTGGCTTCGTACGCCGGGCGCTGTGCGTCCGGCAGCACGCCCGAGGCGACACGGATGTCGTTGAACGGGGCCTGGTAGCGGTTCACCGCCTCGGTGATGCCCGGCATCGCGCCGGGGCGGAACAGCAGCCAGCGCACGAACGAACGCTGCAGCTTCCAGATCACTTCCAGCGCATCGATCTGCACCGACTCCGGCAGGGTGCCGTCCAGCGCATCGATCTGCGCCCACAGGGCACGTGCATCCAGCGTTTCGCGGCTGATGGTGTAGGCCTTGGCGACCTCGGCGATGGTGCGGCCGGTGTCTTCCTGCATGCGCATCAGGAACGTGGCGCCCATGCGGTTGATGGTCTGGTTGGTCACGGCCGTGGCGATGATCTCGCGCTTCAGGCGGTGACGCTCCATCGCATCGGCATACTTCTTCTGCAGCGGCGTCGGGAAGTAACGCAGCAGTTCCTTGGACAGGTACGGGTCTTCCGGGATGTCCGATTCCAGCAGCTGCTGGAACGCCACCAGCTTGGAATACGACAGCAGCACCGACAGCTCCGGACGGGTCAGGCCCTGGCCACGCGCCTTGCGTGCCGAGAGCTCGGCATCGGTCGGCAGGAACTCGATCTGGCGATCCAGCAGCCCCTGCTTTTCCAGCGTACGGATGAAGTGCTGCTTGGAACCCAGGCGCTTGACCGCCATCCGCTCCATCAGGCTCAGGGCCTGGTTCTGGCGGTAGTTGTCGTTGAGGACCAGGTCGGCCACTTCGTCGGTCATCGACGCCAGCAGCTTGTTGCGTGCGTCCACGGTCAGCTTCTTGGCCCGCACCACATCGTTGAGCAGGATCTTGATGTTGACTTCGTGGTCGGAGGTATCCACGCCGGCCGAGTTGTCGATGAAGTCGGTGTTGAGCAGCACGCCCGCCTGGGCGGCTTCGATGCGGCCCAGCTGGGTCATGCCCAGGTTGCCGCCCTCGCCCACCACCTTGCAGCGCAGGTCGCCACCGTTGACGCGCAGCGCGTTGTTGGCGCGGTCGCCCACGTCGCTGTGCTGTTCGGTGGCGGCCTTGACGTAGGTGCCGATGCCGCCATTCCACAGCAGATCCACCGGCGCCTTCAGGATGGCACTCATCAGATCGTTGGGCGACAGCGCCTTGATGCTGTCGTCCAGGCCCAGCGCTTCACGCACCTGCGGGGTGATCTCGATCGACTTCAGGGTACGCGGGAACACGCCGCCACCCTTGCTGATCAGCTTGGTGTCGTAGTCCGCCCAGCTCGACCGCGGCACGGTGAACATGCGCTCACGTTCGATGAACGAGGTGGCCGCATCCGGATTCGGGTCCAGGAAGATGTGGCGGTGGTCGAACGCGGCAACCAGGCGGATGTGGCGCGACAGCAGCATGCCGTTGCCGAACACGTCGCCGGACATGTCGCCGACACCGACCGTGGTGAAGTCCTGGGTCTGGCTGTCACGGCCCAGCGCACGGAAGTGGCGCTTGACCGACTCCCACGCACCGCGTGCGGTGATGCCCATGCCCTTGTGGTCGTAACCAACCGAACCACCGGACGCAAATGCATCGCCCATCCAGAAGCCGTGGTCGATGGCCAAACCGTTGGCGATGTCGGAGAAGGTCGCGGTGCCCTTGTCGGCGGCCACCACCAGGTACGGGTCGTCCATGTCGTGGCGGACCACGTCCACCGGCGGCACGATCTTGTTGTTGACGATGTTGTCGGTGATGTCCAGCAGGCCCTGGATGAACAGCTTGTAGCAGGCCACGCCGTTGGCGAACACCGCATCGCGGTCACCGCTGGCCGGCGGGGTCTTGGCGAAGAAGCCGCCCTTGGCACCGACCGGCACGATCACCGTGTTCTTGACCATCTGCGCCTTGACCAGGCCCAGCACTTCGGTGCGGAAGTCTTCGCGACGGTCCGACCAGCGCAGGCCGCCACGGGCAACCGCGCCGAAGCGCAGGTGGGTACCTTCCACGCGCGGGCCGTACACGAAGATTTCGCGGTACGGGCGCGGCTTGGGCAGGTCCGGCACCAGCGCCGAATCGAACTTGAAGCTGATCACGTGGCCCGGGCGGCCCTGTGCATCGGTCTGGTAGTAGCTGGTGCGCAGGGTGGCGTCGATCACGCCCATGAAGCTGCGCAGGATGCGGTCTTCGTCGAGGCTGGAGACGCGGTCCATCAGCTTGACCAGCGCGTCGCGCGCCGCGTCCATCTGCGCCTTGCGGTCACCCTTGCGGGCATCGACCACGGTACTGATGACCTTCAGGGTGGCTTCGTCGCCACCGGCCAGCACGGTCAGGTGCGCGCGCAGGTCGGCCTGGCCATCGGCGATGGCGACCTTGTCCTCATGCCCGGTGGCCGGGTCGAAGCGGGCTTCGAACAGCTCCACCAGCAGGCGGGCCAGCAGCGGGTAACGGGTGAAGGTGGCTTCGACGTAGGCCTGCGAGAACGGCACGCCGGTCTGCAGCAGGTACTTGCAGTAACCGCGCAGCATCGCAACCTGGCGCCAATGCAGGCCAGCGGCCAGCACCAGGCGGTTGAAGCCGTCGTTCTCGGCATCGCCGTGCCAGACGCGGGCAAAGGTTTCACCGAAGGCGGCATCGGCGGCAGCAGCGTCGATCGCGCCGGCCAGCGATTCCACTTCGAAGTCCTGCACGTACACCGGCGCGTTGTCCACGCTCAGGCGGTACGGGCGCTCGGCGATCACGCGCAGGCCCATGTTTTCCATCATCGGCAGCGCGTCCGACAGCGGAATGTCATCCAGCTGGCGGTACAGCTTCAGGCGCAGGCCATCGCCTTCTTCGCGGTGCACGGCCTGCAGGCTCAGGCGCAGGTCGTCCGGACCGGTCAGCGCGTCGAGCTGGCTGACGTCGTTGGCCGCGATCTCGGTGCTCGAGTCTTCGATGTAACCGGCCGGCAGTGCCTTGCCGATGCGGGCGGCAATGCGCAGGCCTTCGCTTTCACCATGGCGGGCCACCAGCGCTTCGCGCAGGTCGTCCTGCCAGTTGCGCAGCACCTGGGCCAGCTTCTGTTCCAGTGCGCTGGTATCCACTTCCAGGGTCTGGCCAGCCTTCGGGCGCACGATCAGGTGCACCTGGGCCAGCGGCGATTCGCCCAGCACCACCGAGCTGTCCACGTATTCGCCCTGCAGCGCGTCCTTGAGCATCGCTTCGATGCGCAGGCGCACGTCGGTGTTGAAACGCTCGCGCGGCAGGTACACCAGCGCGGAGATGAAACGGCTGTACTTGTCACGGCGCAGGAACAGGCGGCTGCGCACGCGCTCCTGCAGGCCCAGCACGCCGATGGCGGTGCGGTACAGCTCTTCCTCGCTGGACTGGAACAGCTCCTCGCGCGGCAGGGTTTCCAGGATATGGCGCAGTGCCTTGCCGCTGTGGCTGGCCGGGGCCAGGCCCGACTTGCTCATCACGTATTCGTGGCGCTGGCGCACCAGCGGGATTTCCCACGGACGGCGGTTGTAGGCGCTGGAGGTGAACAGGCCCAGGAAGCGCTGCTCGCCGATGATCCTGCCCTTGGCGTCGAATTCCAGCACGCCGATGTAATCCATGTAGCCGGCGCGGTGCACGCGCGAACGCGCATTGGTCTTGGTCAGGATCAGCGCGTCCTTCAACCCGGTGGTGGCGTTGAGGCCCTGTGCGGCCAGGGTCTTGACCGGGCGTGCAGCGGACTTGTCCTTGCCGCGCATCAGGCCCAGGCCGGTGTCGTTCAACGGCGCCAGCACGTCTTCCTTGCCCTGCTTCTCCACGCGGTATTCGCGGTAACCGAAGAAGGTGAAGTGGTTTTCGGCGGCCCAGCGCAGGAACGCCTGGGCTTCGGCGCGCGAGGCGTCGTCGACCGGCAGCTGGCGGGTGCCGAGGTCGTCGGCCAGGGCCAGCGCCTTGCTGCGCATCGCCTCCCAGTCGCCGACGATGGCGCGCACTTCATCCAGCGCCTTGACGATGGCCTGTTCGACATCGGCCATGGCGTCGGCCGGCTGGCGGTCGATTTCCAGCAGCATCACCGATTCGGCGGTGCCTTCGCCCACGGTCGACAGCTTGCCGGCCTTGTCGCGGGTGAAACGGATCACCGGGTGGCCCAGCACGTGCACGCCCACGCCATGTTCGGCCAGGGTCATGGTCACGGTGTCGACCAGGAACGGCATGTCGTCGTTGACGATCTGCAGCACGGTGTGGGCAGATTCCCAGCCGTTGGCCTTCAGGGTCGGGTTGAACACGCGCACGTTGGCCTTGCCGGCCTTGCGCACGCGGGCGAATTCGAGGGTGTCGCCGGCCAGTGCGGCCCATTCTTCCGCGGTGTGGTGCGGGAACTCGTCCGCTTCCATGCGCTTGTAGAAGTCTGCGGCGAACGCCACTGCCTCGGCCTGCCCGGCCGCCGGGTAACGCTTGCGCAAGGCCGTGTACACCGGTTCCAGCGAGAAGCCCACTGGTGAAACAGTCTGCGTATCGGCTGGTTTGGTCGTTTTTTTCACGGTCTTGGCTGCTGTTTTTTGCGGATTCATGGCAGAGCGGTGCGTGTTGCCCAGTTGGAAAGATGAAATTGTAGCCCTACCGCATGAAAAGGCCTTGCTGCAGGACGGAATAAGGTTTTTCAGTTGGGTGGCGTTTACATCGCATGCCAGTACCGAACACAACGCTTCTCCAATTCTGAACTGGACGGTATAGTCCACCGCGTGAACTCCCCCTCTCCTGCCGCCGCCTCGCTGGACGCGCGCGATCATCGCGTGTTCGATGCCGTGCGCGATCTGATGGCCACCCAGGGCATGCAGCTGAGCATGGAGTCGGTGGCCCAACAGGCCGGATGTTCCAAGCAGACCCTCTACAGCCGCTACGGCAGCAAGCAGGAACTGCTGCGCCGGGTGCTGCAGCGGCACCTGTGCCGGGCCACGGCCGGGCTTCGGGCACTGGAAGGCGATGACCTGCGCGGCTGCCTGCTGCAGTTCGCCTTCGACTACCTGGACCACTTCAACGAGCCGCACGTGGTCCAGACCCGCCGGCTGATCGCCGGAGAGGCGGCCCGTTTTCCCGATGAGGCACGTTCCCTGTATCGGGATGGGGCGGAAGCATTGACGTTTCACCTTGCTGAATGGATCCAACATCGCATCCACGAGGGGCTTCTGCGCCATGACGACCCGCACTTCATGGCCGAACTGCTATTGAGCATGATCGCGGGACAGGATTTCGAGAAGCAGCGCTTTCACACCCCCCACCGTGCCGACGCGTCACAGCGGCGCCGGTGGGCCGAATTTTCCGTGGACAGTTTCCTGCGCGCGTTCGCTGCGCCCGAGGCGATCCGCTTACCGCATTCAAACCAACACCGGAGTTTCTCCTGATGATCGCCCCACTCCGCACCCTCGCCCTGACGTGCGCTGTCGCCGTTGCGTTGACCGCCTGCAAGAAGCCGGAACAACAGACGCCCCCGCCGCCGGAAGTGGGCGTGATCGAAGCCAAGGCCGATACGCTGCCGCTGCAGCGTGAGCTGGTGGGCCGCCTGTCGCCGTACCGCAGCGCCGACGTGCGCGCCCGCGTGCCGGGCGTGCTGCTCAAGCGCGTCTACCAGGAAGGCCAGGACGTCAAACAGGGCCAGGTGCTGTTCCTGATCGACCCGGCGCCGCTGCAGGCCGCATTGAATGCATCGCAGGCTGAGCTCGCGTCGGCCCAGGCCACCTATGCCAACGCCAAGGCCGCCGCCGCGCGCGCCCGCTCGCTGGCCCCCAACCAGTTCGTCTCCAAATCCGACCTGGACGCCGCCGAAGCCACCGAGCGCACCGCCGCCGCTGCCGTGCAGCAGGCGCAGGCCTCGCTGGCCAACGCGAAGATCAACCTCGGCTATGCCCAGGTCACCTCGCCCATCGCCGGCCGCGCCGGCAAGCAGCAGGTCACCGAAGGCGCGCTGGTCGGCCAGGGCGACATCACCCTGCTGACCACCGTGGACCAACTGGACCCGCTGTTCGTCAACTTCTCGATGAGCTCCGACGAGCTGACCCAGCTGCGCCGTGCGCAGGCCGCCGGCGCGGTGTCGCTGAGCGGCGATGGCAAGTCGACCGTGCAGGTGAAGCTGTCCGACGGCACGATGTACGACCAGCCGGGCACGCTGGATTACTCCTCGGCCGTGGTCGACCCCTCCACCGGCGCGGTGACGCTGCGCGCAGTACTGCCCAACCCGCAGCAGATCCTGCTGCCGGGCGCCTTCGTCAGCTTCCAGGCCGTACTGGGTGAGCGCAAAAATGCGTTCCTCGTCCCGCTGCAGGCCCTGCAGCGCGACACCACCGGCGGCTTCGTGATGGTGGTCGGCAAGGATGGCAAGGTGGTGCGCAAGAACGTGGTCACCGAAGGCCAGCAGGGCAGCAACTGGCTGGTCACCAGCGGCATCGAACCGGGCGACCAGGTGATCGTGGCTGGCGTGCAGAAGGTCAAGGAAGGCTCGCCGGCCTCGGCCAAGCCGTGGACCCCGACCGCCGCCAACGGACCTGGCGCAGCGCCTGCGGGTGCTGCACCGGCCGCGGGTGCCACTCCGGCTGCGGGCGCCCCCGCTGCCGCGGGCACCGCGCCGGCCGATGCCGCCGCTGATCCGGCCGCCAAGCCCTCCGATGGCGCTCCGGCTGCCGAACCGACCAAGCAATAACGGGACCTTCCGTCATGCCTAAATTTTTCATTGAACACCCGGTATTCGCCTGGGTGGTCGCGATCCTGATCTCGCTTGCGGGCGTGATCTCGATCCTGGGTCTGGGCGTGGAGTCCTACCCGAGCATCGCACCGCCCCAGGTGACGGTGAGCGCCACCTACCCCGGCGCCAGCGCCGACACCACCGAAAAGTCGGTCACCCAGGTGATCGAGCAGCAGCTGACCGGTATCGATCACCTGCTGTACTTCAGCTCCTCGTCGGCCTCCAACGGCCGCGCGACCATCACCCTGACCTTCGAAACCGGTACCGACGCGGACATCGCCCAGGTGCAGGTGCAGAACAAGGTGTCGCTGGCCACGCCGCGCCTGCCCACCGAAGTGACCCAGCAGGGCGTGGTGGTGGCCAAGGCCAACGCCGGCTTCCTGATGGTGGTGGCGCTGCAGTCGGACAGCGAAGCGATCACCCGCGATGCGCTCAACGACATCGTGGGTTCGCGCGTGCTCGACCAGATCTCGCGCATTCCCGGCGTGGGCAGCACCCAGCAGTTCGGTTCCGAGTACGCCATGAACATCTGGCTCAACCCGGAACGCATGCAGGGCTACAACCTCTCGGCCACCCAGGTACTGGCGGCGATCAAGGCCCAGAACGTGCAGTTCGCGGCCGGTTCGCTGGGCGCCGATCCGTCGCCGGCAGGCCACTACTTCACCGCCACGGTGTCGGCGGAGGGCCGCTTCAGCTCGCCTGACCAGTTCGAGAACATCATCCTGCGGGCCAACGCGGACGGTTCGCGCGTACTGCTCAAGGACGTGGCGCGCATCGCCTTCGGTGCCAACAACTACGGCTTCGATACCCAGTACAACGGCAAGCCGACCGGCGCCTTCGCGATCCAGCTGCTGCCGGGCGCCAACGCCCTGAACGTGGCCAACGCGGTCACCGCGAAGATGGATGAACTGGAATCCACCTTCCCGACCGGGGTCACCTGGTTCTCGCCGTACGACAGCACCACGTTCGTGAAGATCTCGATCGAGGAAGTGGTCAAGACCCTGATCGAAGCGATCGTGCTGGTCTTCCTGGTGATGCTGATCTTCCTGCAGAACTTCCGCGCCACCCTGATCCCCACGCTGGTCATCCCGGTCGCCCTGCTGGGCACCTTCCTGGGCATGAGCATCATCGGCTTCACCATCAACCAGCTGACCCTGTTTGCGATGGTGCTGGCGATCGGCATCGTGGTCGATGACGCCATCGTGGTCATCGAGAACGTCGAACGCATCATGACCGAGGAGAAGCTGCCGCCGAAGGCCGCCACCCAGAAGGCCATGACCCAGATCACCGGCGCGGTGGTGGCCATCACCGTGGTGCTGGCGGCGGTATTCATTCCCTCGGCGCTGCAGGGCGGTGCCGCCGGTGAGATCTACAAGCAGTTCGCGCTGACCATCGCCATCGCGATGGCGTTCTCGGCGTTCCTGGCGCTGGGCTTCACCCCGGCGCTGTGCGCGACCTTCCTGAAGGCCACGCACGGCGAACCGAACGTGGTCTACCGCACCTTCAACAAGTACTACGACAAGATCAGTGGCACCTACGTGGGCCACATCACCTCGGCGGTGAAGCATGCGCCGCGCTGGATGATCCTGTTCGTGGTGCTTACCGTGCTGTGCGGCTTCCTGTTCACCCGCATGCCGGGCAGCTTCCTGCCGGAAGAAGACCAGGGCTATGCGCTGGCGATCGTGCAGCTGCCGCCGGGCTCGACCAAGGCGCAGACCAATGCGACCTTCGCGCAGATGCGCGGCATCCTGGAAAAGCAGGATGGCTTCGAAGGCATGCTGCAGGTGGCCGGTTTCAGCTTCGTCGGCTCGGGCGAAAACGTGGGCATGGGCTTCATCCGGCTCAAGCCGTGGGCGGACCGTGACATCACGGTGCCCGAGTTCATCCAGAACATGAACGGCGCGTTCTACGGCATCAAGGAGGCGCAGATCTTCGTGGTCAACCTGCCCACGGTGCAGGGCCTGGGCCAGTTCGGCGGCTTCGACATGTGGCTGCAGGACCGCGGCGGTGCCGGCTTCGAACAGCTGACGCAGGCGCGCAACATTCTGTTGGGCAAGGCGGCCGAGGAGAAGGAACTGCTCACCGGCGTGCGCCCGAACGGGCTGGAAAACGCGCCGCAGCTGCAGCTGCACGTGGACCGCGTGCAGGCGCAGACGATGGGCCTGTCGGTGTCGGACGTGTACAGCACCATCCAGCTGATGCTGGCGCCGGTATACGTGAACGACTTCTTCTACCAGGGCCGCATCAAGCGCGTGACCATGCAGGCCGATGGTCCGTTCCGCACCGGTGCGGAGTCGTTGAACAGCTTCTACACCCCCAGCTCGCTGCAGACCAACGCCGACGGTACGCCGGCAATGATTCCGCTGAGCACCGTGGTGAAGTCCGAGTGGGTGTCCGCCCCGCCGTCGCTGAGCCGCTACAACGGCTATTCGGCGATCAACATCGTCGGTTCGCAGGCACCGGGCAAGAGCTCGGGCGAGGCGATGCAGGCGATGGAGCGGATCGTGCAGGATGACCTGCCGGCGGGCTTCGGCTACGACTGGTCGGGCATGTCCTACCAGGAAATCCTGGCGGGCAACGCGGCCACGCTGCTGCTGGTGCTGTCGATCGTGGTGGTGTTCCTGTGCCTTGCGGCGCTGTATGAAAGCTGGTCGATCCCGGTGGCGGTGCTGCTGGTGGTGCCGCTGGGCGTGCTGGGTGCGCTGTCGTTCTCGCTCGCCCGTGGCCTGCCCAACGATCTGTACTTCAAGATCGGCCTGATCACGGTGATCGGCCTGGCGGCGAAGAACGCGATCCTGATCGTGGAGTTCGCGGTGGAGCAGCGCGCAGCAGGCAAGAACCTGCGCGAGGCGACCATCGAAGCCTCGCGCCTGCGCTTCCGGCCGATCCTGATGACCTCGTTCGCGTTCATCATGGGCGTGATCCCGATGGCGATCTCCACCGGTGCCGGCGCCAACGCGCGTCACGCCATCGGTACGGGCGTGATCGGCGGCATGGTATTCGCCACCTTCCTGGGCCTGCTGATGATCCCAGTGTTCTTCGTGGTGGTCCGCCGCATGCTGGGCGACAAGCTGGACGAACCGTCCAAGGAGTTCCTGGAACGCCAGGGCGAAGCCTCCGCGGCGCATCGTCCGGATCGTTGATCTTTGTTTGATTGAATCGCGAAAGGCCCTGGAGCGATCCGGGGCCTTTTTTTTTGCGGTTGCCCGCTTGCCGTGTCGCCGTGCGTTGCCCGGCTGCTGATGCGTTTGTGCGAACAGCCTGTGGCTGGGACGATCTCTGGCTAGGCGGGTCGGTGCCACGGGAAAAGCCGGTGTGCCGGCGATGCCGGCACCTGCTTCGATCAGTTCAATGCGTTATCGAACGTGGAAATCTTCACGGCGGTTGTTTGGGAACCAACCCTACCGCGCCCTGTGCTTTTTCCGTGGCCTCCTGCCCACTGTCATAGGCGAGCCGGGGCGGGTTTGCGGGGGCTTTGCGAAACATGGATGTTTCGCAAGAGCCTCCAGGGATGGATTCACGGCGCCCCCCGCAAACCCGCACCGGCTCGCCAACTCCGGCAAACCGGTGGCCAACGGCTGTTCGCCCAGATGCATGAAGCTACCGGGCGCAGCCCGGTACCCAGGTACACCATGCAATCAGACACCCCAAAAGCAATCGGGGCCCCAATAGGGCCCCGATGCTTTGGTCCGTAAGGCGAGAAGCCGCCTCAGCGCAGACCGGTTTCGTTGCGGGCGATGACCAGGCGCTGGATTTCCGAGGTGCCTTCATAGATCTCGGTGATCTTGGCATCACGGAAGTAACGCTCCAGCGGCATTTCCTTCGAGTAACCCATGCCGCCGTGGATCTGCACGGCCTGGTGGGTGATCCACATCGCCGCTTCGGAGGCGGTCAACTTGGCGATGGCCGCTTCGTTGCTGAAACGCTTGCCCTGGCCCTTCACCCATGCCGCGCGCAGGGTCAGCAGCAGTGCTGCATCCAGCTTGCACTTCATGTCGGCGATCTTGGCCTGGGTCATCTGGAACGTGCCGATCGCCGCGCCGAAGGCCTTGCGGTCCTTCACGTATTCGATCGTGGCCTCATAGGCCGCACGTGCGATGCCGATTGCCTGCGACGCGATGCCGATACGGCCGGCGTCCAGCACGCCCATCGCGATCTTGAAGCCCTCGCCTTCCTTGCCCACCACGTCTTCGGCCGCCGCCACGTAATCCTGGAACTCGATCTCGCAGGTGGCCGAGGCGCGGATGCCGAGCTTCGGCTCGGTCTTGCCGCGGTGGAAGCCGGCCTTGTCGGTGTCGATCATGAACGCAGTGATGCCACGCGCACCCTGCTCCGGGTCGGTCATGGCAAACAGCACGATGTACTTGGCCACCGGACCGGAGGTGATCCAGCTCTTCTTGCCGTTGATCACATAGGTGCCGTCGGCCTGCTTGACCGCGCGGCAACGCATGGCCGTGGCGTCCGAACCGGACTGCGGCTCGGTCAACGCGAACGCGCCGATGGCCTCGCCCTCGGCGATGGCGCGCACGTACTTCTGCTTCTGCGCCTCGCTGCCGTGGGTCAGGATGCCGTTGCAGAACAGCGAGTTGTTGACCGACATGATGGTCGAATGCGCGGCGTCGCCCGCGGCAACCTCCACCATCGCCAGCACGTAGGCAATCGGGTCCATGCCCGCGCCGCCGTACTCGGCCGGCACTTCGATGCCCATCAGGCCGTTTTCGCCCAGCAGGCGGATGTTGTCCAGCGGGAACTCGCCGGTACGGTCATGGTGCTCGGCGCTCGGCGCGATCTTTTCCTGCGCGATGCGGCGCGCAACGTCCTGCAGCATCAGCTGCTCTTCGGTGAAACTGAAATCCACGAAACCCTCCCAGGAACATGTCGATATGGCCGCGCCGGGCGCGTCCAGGTGCGGCGATTGTACCGGGGGCCACCCAATCCGGGCTGACTTGACCGCGAAGGCGCCAAAGGACGAAAATATCTCTATATCGCGATAGGTAGATATTTATGGATCTCGAGGACTGGTCGGTCCGGCTGAAAGTGTTCGCCGACGCCACCCGCGTGCGCCTGTTGGCGCTGCTGGAGCAGGAAGAACTCACCGTGGCCGAGCTGTCGGCCATCACCACCCTGGCCCAGCCGCGGGTGTCGACCCACCTGGCCCGCCTCAAGGAAGCCGGCCTGGTGCGCGACCGGCGCGCAGGCGTGTCGGCGTACTACCGCTTCGACGATGCCGCGCTGGACCCTGCCCAACGCGCATTGTGGCACGCCCTGAGCACCGGCAGCGACGACCCGCTGCTGCGCCAGGATGCTGAACGCGTGGCCAGCGTGCTGGCCAGCCGCGCCGCCGACCAGAACTGGGCCGACAGCGTGGCCGGCGACATGGAACGCCACTACTCGCCCGGCCGCACCTGGGAAGCGCTGGCGCGCACCGCGCTGCCGCTGCTGGAAACCGGGGACGTGCTCGATATCGCCTCCGGCGATGGCGTGCTGGCGGAACTGGTGGCCCCGCATGCCAAGCGCTACGTCTGCATCGACACCAGCGCCCGCGTCGTGGCCGCCGCCAGCGAACGCCTGCGCCGCCTGGCCAACGTGGAAGTGCGCGAGGGCGACATGCATGCCCTGCCCTTCAAGGACCGCAGCTTCGACCTGGTGGTGCTGATGCATGCACTGACCTACGCCGCCAAGCCGGCCCAGGCCGTGGCAGAAGGCGCGCGCGTGCTGCGCTCCGGTGGCCGCCTGTTGCTCTGCAGCCTGGCCCGCCACGAGCACAAGGCCGCCGTCGAGGCCTATGGCCACGTCAACCTGGGTTTCTCGGACAAAGAGCTGCGTAAGTTCGCCGAGAAGGCCGGGCTGGTCGTGTCCAGCCTGGAAACGGTGACCCGCGAAAAGCGTCCGCCGCATTTTGAAGTCATTTCGCTGATTGCCAGCAAGCCCTGAGGTTTCCCCGCGATGTCCCTGCCCTGGCTGCACCCCGATCGTGTCCGCGCCCTCGAAGACGCGCTGGCCCAGCGCATCCTGATCATCGACGGTGCGATGGGCACCATGATCCAGCGGCACGGGCTGGAGGAAGGCGATTACCGCGGGGAACGCTTCGCCGGCGGCTTCGACAGCGCCCATCGGCCCGGCTGCGGGCACGATGCGGGCAGCGCTACCCCGGAAGGCCATGACCTGAAAGGCAACAACGACCTGCTGCTGCTGACCCGCCCGGAGGTGATCGCGGAGATCCACACCGCTTACCTGCAGGCCGGGGCCGACCTGATCGAAACCAACACGTTCAATGCCACCTCGGTAAGCCAGGCCGATTACCACCTGGAACACCTGGTGTACGAGTTGAACAAGGCCGGCGCTGCCGTCGCGCGCGCCTGCTGCGATGCGGTCGAGGCCAACACCCCGGATAAACCGCGTTTCGTCATCGGGGTGCTGGGGCCGACCAGCCGCACCGCCTCGATCAGCCCCGACGTGAACGATCCCGGTTTCCGCAACACCAGCTTCGATGCGCTGCGCGAGACCTACCGCGAGGCCATCGATGGTTTGATCGACGGCGGCGCCGACACCCTGATGGTGGAAACCATCTTCGACACGCTCAATGCCAAGGCCGCGCTGTTCGCCATCGAAGAAGCCTTCGATGCGCGCGGCGCGCGCCTGCCGATCATGATCTCCGGCACCATCACCGACGCCTCCGGGCGCACCCTGTCGGGCCAGACCGCCGACGCCTTCCATGCGTCGCTCGCCCACGCGCGTCCCCTGTCGATCGGCCTGAACTGCGCGCTCGGCGCCGACGCGATGCGACCGCACGTGGAAACCCTGGGCCAGGTGGCCGACTGTTACGTCAGCGCCCATCCCAACGCCGGGCTGCCCAACGCCTTCGGTGAGTACGACGAGACCCCGGACGAAATGGCCGCCACCCTGCGCGGTTTCGCCGAGGACGGCCTGCTCAACCTGGTGGGTGGCTGCTGCGGCTCCACCCCCGACCACATCCGTGCCATCGCCCAGGCCGTGGCCGGCCTGCGGCCGCGCGCACTGCCCGGCGCGCAGGAGCAGGCGGCATGAACGCACCTACGCGCCACACCCGGCTGTCCGGGCTGGAACCGCTGGTCATCACCCCGGACCTGCTGTTCGTCAACATCGGCGAGCGCACCAACGTCACCGGCAGCGCGCAGTTCCGCAAGCTGGTCAAGGAAGAGCGCTACGAAGAAGCGGTGGAAGTGGCCCGCCAGCAGGTCGCCAGCGGCGCGCAGATCCTCGATGTCAACATGGACGAGGGCCTGATCGATTCCGAGAAGGCGATGACCCGCTATCTCAACCTGATCATGTCCGAGCCGGATATCGCGCGCATCCCGGTGATGGTCGATTCGTCCAAGTGGAGCGTGATCGAAGCCGGGCTGAAGTGCCTGCAGGGCAAGAGCGTGGTCAATTCGATCTCGCTCAAGGAAGGCGAGGCGCTGTTCATCGAACACGCACGCAAGGTGCTGCGCTACGGCGCGGCGGCGGTGGTGATGGCCTTCGACGAGCAGGGCCAGGCCGATACCTGCGCGCGCAAGGTGGAAATCTGCACCCGTGCCTACCGGATCCTGGTCGACCAGGTCGGCTTCCCGCCCCAGGACATCATCTTCGACCCGAACATCTTCGCCGTGGCCACCGGCATCGAGGAGCACGACAATTACGCGGTGGACTTCATCGAAGCCACCCGCATCATCAAGCGCACACTGCCGCATTGCCATGTGTCCGGTGGCGTGTCCAACGTGTCGTTCTCGTTCCGTGGCAACGAAACGGTGCGCCAGGCCATCCACGCGGTGTTCCTGTACCACGCCATCGCGGCGGGCATGGACATGGGCATCGTCAACGCCGGCGCCATGCCGATCTACGACGACCTGGATGCCGAACTGCGCGAGCGCGTGGAGGACGTGATCCTCAACCGCCGTCCGGATGGCACCGAGCGCCTGCTGGAGATCGCCGAGCGCTACAAGGGCAGGAAGGGCGAGATCAAGGGCGAAGACCTGGCCTGGCGCGAAAAGCCGATCGACGCGCGCCTGGCGCATGCGCTGGTGCACGGCCTGGATGCCTGGGTCGAAGCCGATACCGAGGAGGCACGGATCCGTTCCAGCCGCCCGCTGGACGTGATCGAAGGGCCGCTGATGGACGGCATGAACGTGGTCGGCGACCTGTTCGGCGCCGGCAAGATGTTCCTGCCGCAGGTGGTCAAATCCGCGCGCGTGATGAAGAAGGCCGTGGCCTACCTGCTGCCCTTCATCGAAGCCGAAAAGGCGCGCAGCGGCGATACCGCCAAGAGCAACGGCAAGATCATCATGGCCACGGTGAAGGGTGATGTGCATGACATCGGCAAGAACATCGTCGGCGTGGTGCTGGCGTGCAACAACTTCGAGGTGATCGACCTCGGCGTGATGGTGCCGGCACAGAAGATCCTGGACGCGGCCCGCGCCGAGAACGCCGACATCATCGGCCTGTCCGGGTTGATCACCCCGTCGCTGGAAGAAATGAGCCACGTGGCCCGCGAGATGGAACGGCAGGGCTTCACCCTGCCCTTGATGATCGGCGGCGCCACCACCTCGCGCGCGCACACCGCGCTGAAGATCGACCCGCATTACAAGGCGCCCACGGTGTGGGTGAAGGATGCTTCGCGGGCGGTGGGCGTGGCCCAGTCGCTGATCTCCAGCGAGCTGCGCGAGGCCTTCGTGGCCGCCAACGAGGCCGACTACGCCGACATCCGCCAGCGCCACCGCAACCGCGGCGATGCCAAACGCCTGGTGACCCTGGCCAAGGCCCGCGCGCAGCGTTTCGACGGCAACTGGGCGCAGTACCAGCCGCCGGCCCCACGCCGCCCGGGCCTGCACGTGCTGGATGACTACCCGCTGGCCGACCTGGTGGGGGTGATCGACTGGACCCCGTTCTTCCAGGCCTGGGAACTGGCCGGCAAGTACCCGGCCATCCTCACCGACGAGATCGTGGGCACCCAGGCCAGCGAGCTGTACCGCGATGCGCGCGCGATGCTCAAGCGCATCGTCGACGAGCGTTGGCTGACCGCCAAGGCGGTGTTCGGGGTGTGGCCGGCCAACAGCGTGGGCGACGATGTTCACCTGACCACCGAGGAGGGGCCGGCCGTACTGCACTTCCTGCGCCAGCAGGTGGACAAGCCGGTGGAGCGCCCGGACTTCTGCCTGGCCGATTTCATCGCGCCGGCCGACAGCGGCCTCCAGGACTGGATCGGCGCGTTCGCGGTCACCGCCGGGATCGGCATCGACCCGCACGTGGCCCGCTTCGAGGCCAACCATGACGACTACAACGCGATCCTGCTCAAGGCGCTGGCCGACCGCCTGGCCGAAGCCCTGGCCGAGCGCCTGCACCAGCAGGTGCGCACCGATTACTGGGGCTACCAGCCGGACGAGGCACTGGACAACGACGCGCTGATTGCCGAGCAGTACAGCGGCATCCGCCCGGCGCCGGGCTACCCCGCCTGCCCCGAGCACAGCGAAAAAGCCACCCTGTTCCGCCTGCTCGATGCGGAAAACAACGCGGACATGCAGCTGACCGAGAGCTTTGCGATGCTGCCCACCGCGGCGGTGTCCGGCTATTACTTCAGCCACCCGCAGAGCCAGTATTTCGTGGTGGGCCGGGTCACCCGCGAGCAGGTCGGCGATTACGCCAAACGCAAGGGCGTGGAACGCGCGCAGGTCGAACGCTGGCTGGCCTCCAACCTGGATTACGATCCGGAATGAACGCGGTTCCGGTCGCCCGCCTCTCCAGCTACTACCTGTTCTACTACGCGGCGCTCGGCGCATTCACTCCGTACTGGTCGCTGTTCCTGACCGCGCGCGGGATGAGCGTGACCGCGATCAGCGTGATGATGGGGATCTGGTATGCCACCCGCATCGTGGCGCCCACGACGTGGACCTCGATTGCCGCCGCCTCGCCACACCCGATCCGCTGGCTGCGCGTGGGCAGCGTGCTGACCCTGCTCACCTTCTGCGCGTTCCTGCTGCCGCTGCCCCTGCCGTGGATGTACCCGGCCATGGTGGTGTTCTGCTTCTTCTACAACGCGGTGATGCCGCAATTCGAATCGATCACCCTCACCCACCTGGGCAACGACAGCCACCGCTACGGGCTGATCCGGGTGTGGGGCTCGCTGGGCTTCATCGCGGTGGTGATGGGCTTTGGCTGGCTGATCGAAGGCGGCGGCGGAGCTGGGAAGGCGTACCTGCTGCCGTGGCTGATGCTGCCGCTGTTCGCGTTGCTGGTGGGCTCGGCGTTTGCCAACTACTACGCGCGCGACTTCCATCGCGCGGATGGTGATGCCAGCGGCTTCTGGCAGATCGTGCGCAAACCGCAGGTGCTGGCGTTCTTCCTGGCCGCGTTCATGGAACAGCTGTCGTTCGGGCCGTACTACACGTTCTTTTCGGTCTACATGGATCACCACGGCTATGCGACCTCCACGCTGGGGCTGCTGTGGACGATCGGCGTGGTGTTCGAGGTCGGCGTGTTCTTCACCATCGGCCGCTTCTTCCGCCGCTATGACGCCAGCTGGATGCTGCTGATCGCCCTGGTCAGCTCCACCCTGCGCTGGACCGTCACCGCACTGTTCCCGGACCACCTGGGGGTGATGCTGGTGGCGCAGACCGCGCATGCGCTGGGATTTGCGGCCTTCTTCGCGGCGGCCATGCAGATGCTGGCGACCTACTTCCCGGGCCGGCTCAACGGGCACGGCCAGGGGCTGCTGTATGGCTTCTCGTCAGGCGTCGGCGGCGTGCTCGGCGCGTTGATCGCCGGCCAGCTGTGGAACATCGACCAGGGCCGCACCGCATTCCTGGCCGGCGCGGGGTTTGCGTTCGCCGGTGCACTGCTGTGCTTCTTCGCGATCAGCCTGCCACTGTTGCGCAAACCAAGGCGCGTTTCCGCCTGAGGTTCCTGCGTCAATGCAGAGATGGGCGTTATCGGCCCTACTGCACCGCTTGCAGGTGGCTGCGGAAACCGGGCAACAAGACGCGGTTGCCGTACCCGCTCAGGTGATCGGCGTCGAAATATAGCGGCCTGCCGTCTGCATCGGGCCTGCACACGTCGCCCGGGCACAACGCCGGTAATGGATCCCACACGCTTGCACCCGGCAACGCGGCGGCAACCTGACGCAGGCTGTCCAGCACCGGCGCGCGCATTGCCTCCACCTGCGCGCGCGGAATCTGCATGCCATTGACGCAGATCGGGTTGTGGCGGTTGAACGCATCCGAGCAGCGGTACGGCGGTGCAGGCAGCACCGGCTTGGGCGCTTCCAGCACGATCCGCACGCCGCGTTCGGCCAGGGGACGCAGCTGTTCGATCGAGGCGATTACTTCGGCCGCCCGCCCTTGCACCGCAGCCGGGCTCGCCAGATCGGCGGTGACCTGGGCCGCATCGAACAGCTGGTACTGCTCGGCCAGGCGCGGAATGCGCAGCCCGGGCAGGAACAGCACGTCACCGGCACGCGCGGCAGCCTGGATATCCTCCAGCACGTTACGGGTGTACACCTCGCATCCCGGGTTCGGACCGCGCCAGGCCTGCATGCCCACCAGCGCGCAACCGCCACTGCCGTACAGGCGAACCTGCCCGCCGTCCTGCACCACCTTGCGCCGCAGCAGCTCGTTATAGACCAGCGCGTGCGAATCGCCGGCCACGAACAGCACGTCGGCCGCCCCGCTGCCGCCCTTGCACTCGCCCCGC
>NZ_JAGXKC010000110.1:0-1488 GCF_019091045.1 Stenotrophomonas sp. GbtcB23
AGCTGCTTGGCGAATGCAATCTCAGCGGCGGGGGGGGTAGAGATCTCCTCCAGTTCCTTGGCGGTGGGATCAGGCTTCAGTCGCGGGTAGGCGGTCTCGTGAAGGGTAGCCATTGGATCCGGAGGTTATGAGGGGATCAATCCCAGTGCCGGCCGTCGTCTGTATTGAGAGACGCTTCCAGGAAACACTGGTGCGTATCGGCCATGCGGTGCATGTCATCGAGCAACGTGGCCAGGATTTCATCCAGATCCCGATCGGGATCGGTGGGAACAGTTAACCGGTACTCGCTGCTGGCGGTGTTCAGACGCACTGCCTGGAACGGAGCCAAGCAGATCTCTTCAATCCGGCCTCGGGCCTTGGCCGCGCCGCGGCCGGCGCGGGCAAACGGGGTCAGCACCATGCGCAGGCGCAGCTGCAGGGCCGATTTGTCCTCGGGCGCCGGCAGTGCCATCGCCGGTACCGGCGCGGTTGGACTGGGCAGGCTTGCTTCAATGCGCTCCCGGGCAAACGGGTCACGCCCGTCCAGGTAACGCATGGCCGACTGCACATCGCGCCAGCCCACGTACTCCATCAAGGCCTTCATGTCCCAGCCTTGGTCGTTGGCCCAGCTGGCAAAGCCGCGGCGCAACGAATGGCTGCTGTGGAGCCTTGCATCGGCAAAGCCGGCACTGGTCAGCAACTCGCGCAGCAGGCGCACCAAGCTGTTGGGATGCAGGCCTTCGGCGCTCACCTGGCCCCATTGGTTGACTGCCCGAAACACCGGCCCTTCTTGCAGGTCGGCCGCCTGCAGCCACGCCTGGGTCGCCTCCACCGGGCACAACCGCGACAGCGCCGGCACCTTGTAGGTGACGCCGGCTGCCTGGCGATCACCCTTGCTGCGTGGCAAGAAGCAGGTCATCCCCTGTCCCGGCACCAGCGTGAGATGGGCCACGTCCAGACGCAGCAGTTCATCGCCACGGAATCCCCGCCAGAACCCGAGCAGCACCAGCGCTCGGTCTCGTTGATGGCGCAGCGCCGCCGGCCCATCGCCCCGGGCATGTGCCGCAGCGATCGCCGCGGCCAGCCAGTCATCGAGCTCGACCAGCCGCCGAATCTGGAGCGGCGCGGCTTGCTTGACCTGGCCCGGGTGCAGGGTCTGGATGCCTTTGAGCACCTTGCGCACCAGCGGCGATCGGGTCGGGTCGACAAAGCCGTGGTCGCGGTGCCAAGAGGCGATGGCCGCCAGACGTTGGCGGAGGGTGCTGGTCGCCAAGGTCTGCGCATAAGCGGCCAGGTACCGGGCCACGCTGTCAGGTGTCGCTGGGGGGTGGCCTTGCCATTCAACCTCGAAGTGCCGCAGCGCCGACGCATAGCTGCGCACCGTGTTCTGGCGCGTGGCCGCATCGAGGTAGCGGTCCAGTTCGGTCACTGGCGCGTGGCCTCCACCGAGGCCGGCTGCCGCAGCGTTGACAGGATGGTGCATTCAGCCCGCTGCCCGCCGTGGCAACT
>NZ_JAGXKC010000111.1:0-1485 GCF_019091045.1 Stenotrophomonas sp. GbtcB23
AGACCATGCTGGCGCAGATCATCCGCATGGTCGAGCAGGCGCACGGTTCCAAGCTGCCGATCCAGGCCGTGGTGGGCAAGGTGACGCTGTGGTTCGTGCCCGCCGTCATGCTGGCCGCGGTGCTGACCTTCCTGGTCTGGCTGGTGTTCGGCCCGTCGCCCGCGCTGTCCTTCGCGCTGGTCAATGCCGTGGCGGTGCTGATCATTGCCTGCCCTTGCGCCATGGGTTTGGCGACGCCGACCTCCATCATGGTCGGCACGGGCCGGGGCGCCGAGATGGGCGTGCTGTTCCGCAAGGGTGAAGCCCTGCAACTGCTCAAGGACGCCAAGGTGGTGGCCGTGGACAAGACCGGCACGCTGACCGAGGGCCGCCCGGTCCTGACCGACCTGGAGATTGCCGACGGCTTTGACCGCAACCAGGTGCTGGCGAAGGTCGCCGCTGTCGAATCGCGCTCGGAGCACCCGATCGCACGCGCCATCGTCGAGTCGGCCGTGGAAGGTGGCATCGCGCTGCCGACGATGACAGACTTCGATTCGGTCACGGGCATGGGCGTGCGCGCCACCGTGGACGGCGCGCGTGTCGAGGTCGGTGCCGATCGCTTCATGCGTGAGCTGGGGTTGGACGTGGGCAGCTTCGCTCGCACGGCCGAGCGCCTGGGCAACGAGGGCAAGTCACCGCTGTACGCCGCGATCGACGGCCGGCTGGCCGCCATCATCGCGGTGGCCGATCCGATCAAGTCCAGCACGCCCGCGGCCATTGCCGCGTTGCACCAGCTCGGCCTGAAGGTGGCGATGATCACCGGCGACAACGCGCGTACCGCGCAGGCCATCGCCAAGCAACTGGGCATCGACGAGGTGGTGGCCGAAGTGCTGCCCGAGGGCAAGGTCGAAGCCGTGCGCCGGCTGAAAGCCAGCCACGGCCAGATCGCCTACGTGGGCGACGGCATCAACGACGCCCCGGCGCTGGCCGAGGCCGACGTGGGCCTGGCCATCGGCACCGGCACCGACGTGGCGGTGGAGTCGGCCGACGTAGTGCTGATGTCGGGCAACCTGCAGGGCGTGCCCAACGCCATCGCGCTGTCCAAGGCGACCATCGGCAACATCCGCCAGAACCTGTTCTGGGCGTTTGGCTACAACACGGCCCTGATCCCGGTGGCCGCTGGCGTCCTGTACCCCGCATACGGTGTGCTGTTGTCGCCGATCTTCGCGGCTGGCGCGATGGCGCTGTCCAGCGTGTTCGTGCTGGGCAACGCGCTGCGCCTGCGCCGCTTCCAGCCGCCGCTGGCGGCGGATACCGCTCATTGAGAAAGGAGGAACACCATGAACATCGGTGAAGCATCCAAGGCCTCGAAGGTCTCGGCCAAAATGATCCGCTACTACGAGCAAATCGGTCTGATCCCTCCGGCTGACCGCACCGATTCGGGCTACCGCGCCTATACCCAGGACGACGTTCACCGGTTGCATTTCATCCGGCGTTCGCGCGACC
>NZ_JAGXKC010000112.1:0-1483 GCF_019091045.1 Stenotrophomonas sp. GbtcB23
TGTATTCCGAGGCGGCGGCGTTGATCGTGCCGCTGACGCTCCGCGGCCAGATGCTGGAGCTACGAGCGCGCTCGAAAACGTCCGCGGCAAGCAGGGGCCTGCTTGGCCTGGCGCCCAAGGAAGCCCGGCGGGTCAATGCCGACGGCACCGAGGAAGACATCCCGCTAACCCACGTGCATGTCGGCGACCACCTGCGCGTGCGACCCGGCGAAAAGTTGCCGGTGGATGGCGAAGTGGTGGAAGGCCGCTCCAGGGTCGACGAGTCGGTGCTCACCGGCGAGCCGATCCCGGTCGAGAAAACCACTGGCGATCAGGTCATCGGCGCGACCCAGAACGGCACCGGCGCGCTGGTGATCCGCGCCGCCAAGGTGGGTTCCGACACTGTGCTGTCGCAGATCGTGCAGCTGGTCGCGCAGGCGCAGCGCGCTCGCGCGCCGATGCAGCGGATGGCCGATACCGTCGCCTACTGGTTCGTGCTCGCGGTCCTGGCGATCGCGGTGGCCACCTTCTTCATCTGGGGCTTCTTCGGCCCGGAGCCGGCCTGGACCTTTGCCATCCTGAACGCGGTTTCGGTGTTGATCATCGCCTGCCCCTGCGCGCTGGGTCTGGCCACGCCGATGTCGATCATGGTCGCCACCGGCAAGGCGGCACAGGTGGGCGTGTTGTTCCGCGATGCCGAGGCCATCGAGCACATGCGCCGCATCGATACCCTCATCGTCGACAAGACCGGCACCCTCACCGAAGGACGCCCCGCGTTCAAGGAAGTCGTGGCCTTCGAGGGCTTCGACGCCGACCAGGTGCTGCACCTGGCGGCCAGCCTGGACCAGGGCAGCGAGCATCCGCTGGCCGATGCCATCGTGGCCGAGGCCCGACGCCGGAACTTCGAGTTCGACCGCGTGGAGGACTTCGACTCGGTGACCGGCATGGGTGTGCGCGGAACCGTCGCCGGTCGCGCGCTTGCGCTGGGCAATACCGCCCTCATGGATGATCTGGGCGCCGATCCCGGTGCGCATGTCGACGTCGCCGAGCGTCTGCGCCGCGAGGGTGCGAGCGCCATGTTCCTCGCCGTGGACGGTCGCCTGGCGGGTCTGATCGCGGTCGCAGACCCGATCAAGGCGTCGGCCGCGGCCGCCATCAATGAGCTGCACGCCGCCCGGCTGCGCATCATCATGGCCACCGGCGACGGGCTCACCACCGCACGGGCTGTGGCCACAGAGTTGGGCCTGGACGAAGTGCATGGCGAGGTCCGCCCCGAGGACAAGGCCGAACTGGTGCAGCGCCTCAAGCGCGAAGGCCGGCGGGTGGCGATGGCGGGCGACGGCATCAACGACGCGCCGGCGCTGGCCGCCGCCGACGTCGGCATTGCCATGGGTACTGGCACCGACGTCGCGATGTCGAGCGCGCAGATCACCCTGGTCAAGGGCGACCTGCGCGGCATCCTGCGCGCCCGGAAGATCTCTCAGGCCACCGGGGCCAACATGAA
>NZ_JAGXKC010000113.1:0-1476 GCF_019091045.1 Stenotrophomonas sp. GbtcB23
AGGTTATTCACATATAGTTCACATCCTTTCCCTACCACGGATTGCAGGGCGGCGCGATGAGTAAATACACTTGGATTGGCTGGTACAACGCGTGTGTGAAATACAGTTGGAGGATCATTGGCTCCCATCTGTTCTTTTTGGGGGTGGTAGGCCTGGTCGCGTATTTTACCTACGGTGTTTTCCAACAGGTGCCCACAGGTGTCAATGAGGTGTCCACTAAGGCATCCGTGGTTCAGACTGGAGCTGTCGTCATTGGCCTCTTTTCTATTGTTCTCGCGGCCCTCCAAGTTCGGGTGAACGCCAGTTGGAACAAGGTACTTTCCTACCATAATCACTTCGGTGAGCTAATCACTCCTGACGTCCTACAAAAGCTTGAAGAAGTAGCGCGCGCTAAGGAATTTGAGGCAAATCTGAAGGCGGGAACAGCTATTTGTGAGAACACTGCGAAAGCGATTTTCGAGCATGGGCATTCAGATCGAGTGGTAAGTTGCTACCTCGACGAGTTTGAGGAGTTTGCCTGTGCAGTTAATGCAGGTGTTGTTGATGACGAGTATGCCTATCAGCTGGAGGGTACGCGTGTCGCGCGAGTGTGGACTGTCTTCCGCAACTATGTTCAGCATTGTCGATCCGCCCCAGCAAGCTCTCCTACTGTATACAAGCAGCTTCAGGCGCTGGCGCATCGCTGGAAAGACCGAAAGGAACATGAACAGAAGGCCAGAGAAAGGGCGCAGCGTAGGAAGGAGAGGAAGGGTGCCATCGGCTCACAGGTGTAAAACGTGCTAAAGTGAAACCGCTCCAACCCACAGACCGCCAACCGGAGAGCGCCATGAACGACAAGAACGGCTGGTAAGCCGCTGTCCTTCATCACCCTCGATGCATCCCCGAAGCCCCGCATCTTGCGGGGCTTCGGCATTCTGATGTCCCAAAAAAATGGCGTGCCGCCCTGCCAAGCGCTGCGGACTGGCCTGTTGTGGTCGTCTACCTCGAGACTCAAGTAAGCGGGGCGGAAGCTTTCGCGCGCCCTTAACGTTGCCATGGCGTTGCCAGGTGGAGGTTCTGCCCGAGACGGAAAGATCCAGCGAGGGGCTGTGCAGGATGACCGAGTGGGGCGTGAGGGCGAGACCTACTTTATGCGGCGATTTTTCCCGTTAGGTCAGTCGGGCAAATTAAGCTTGGGGCTATCATGTGTAGCTCCGAGGCTCGGCGTTTCACTTGTTCGTAATAGACCAGTCCCTCGCAATAGGTCGGCACTCAAAAATTGAGCGATTCAATTTCCGGAGCGCCATCGTAAGCAAGCATCCATGGTGCCTTCATGCTCCGCCAACTTAGCGAGGCGAGCGTGATCGCCGGGCCGGGAGAAGCTCAGATAGAGATCACGGCCTTGGGCGAAATGTGGTGGGTCAATGCTGGTGAGGCCTCGCTTGGGGAGCGACTTGTTCCATTGGCGAAGGCGCTGTTCGACATCGAGCCTAGAGA
>NZ_JAGXKC010000114.1:0-1429 GCF_019091045.1 Stenotrophomonas sp. GbtcB23
GGTGGCCATGATTGAATGGGGCCACAGCTTCCCGGGGAGGGCCGCGCCTGGAAGTGCGCCGAGGGTAGAATTCACCGATCCATCAATCGGTTAGCGAAGATCTGGCCGTGTTCGTAACGATTCCCTGCCAACCCTCGGTATGTGTCACAAGCACCGCATCCACTCCCTTGAGCACCTGACCGGTGTCGAAGGGAAGTTCGACGGTCGGGTTGCGCAATTCATTGCGATACGTTTCCGGGAAGCCTGGATAGGCGCCTTTAGAGGCCAGCATAGGGTCCACCAGCAATACGGTTTCGCCATACGTAATCTTAGCCGTGGCATTGCGTATCTGCTAGAACGACGTCGTCGCGCCCGAGACGCCTGCAGCATCTGCGTTGCTCTGGAGGCCTAGCGCCGAAAGCGTGCCAAGTGTAAGGGACAGCATTTTCATATGTCTTCTCTAATTGGAGTGATCGCGCTCCTCAGTCAGACGTTTCACCTCGGCCTTCAACCGACGCACCTCGGCTGAGTCCTTGGGCGTGGGCAACATCGACCCCTCTGGTGTGCCCGCCAAGGCCTCGCTCTTGGCCTTGCGGAGCCATTGGTAAAGGCTGTGGGATGAGACCCCTAGCCGCTTCGCAACCTAGGCTACAGCAAAGCCCCTTTGGGTAACCTGCTTGACCGCTTCGGCATTGAACTCATCCGTGTACTGCTTGCTCGCCATAGACACCTCTCTGGCTTCCATTGCTTATGGCTCTGAGATGTCTACGAAATCTTGGCCGGTCCAATGAGAACCTTTGTGCCCATGATAATTGTTCGCAGTTGATGAAAGCAGAAAAAGGGCTCAGGCGGCTAAACGGCCCTCACGAGAGCCATCCGTTACGCCGTCAGATGAGACGTACGTCTGGCTACTTTTTGCGTTTTATGGTTCTGCATCGGCCTTTCGCTGCCTTCTGCTTCCTACCCCCTTTCACCACATGCCTTGTAATCCACTGGGCAGCAGACGGTTCCGCGCTGAAGGTCCTAATGATCCTTTCAACTACAGTTGAATACCCCACCGTCGCACCTCTGAGCAGGTTGGTCCAGAACCGAGCAATGAGAAAAGACAGCACGCCACTCATAAGGACGGAGCCAAAGAACCAGAAATGACTAATGGGCGAGGTAACCTTCAGCCCCTTGGTAAACATATACGTCGCAAACATGCCTGCACCGGAATGCGCCAGCATTATCAACGACGTCGGCGAAGTGCGAACCCTGAAGACAACCGAGGTGGAAAGCGTTTCTACAGCCGACAGAAGAATCAGTAAAAGGCTTGCCGTTAATGCGGGTCACAGAAGCTGGCAACCAGACTGCTCCGTGTAAAGAAGGAATGGAGCCGCCAACAAGACCAGTGCCTCAAGGCACACGCTGGGATATCTCCTCAGGAACTGCCCCCAACTTCTTCGGGCTA
>NZ_JAGXKC010000115.1:0-1400 GCF_019091045.1 Stenotrophomonas sp. GbtcB23
GGTAATTGGATGGACTCGCCCCTCGCCGAGGCGTCTGGGCGCCATGGTGGCAACCTATAGCCACCAACAGCGAGGGACGAGCCATGAACAAGGTTACGCCAGCTTTTGTACGTTTGGCTGTGGATCTGGCCAAGCAAGTATTCCAAGTCGCCGGGGAGGACGCCTGCGGCCGCGTGGTTTACGAGGAACGGATCAAGTCCCGCCCTGCATTCAGCAAGCTGTTGGCTGGCCTGGGTGCACAGGTGGAAGTGTTGTTGGAGACCGGTCCAGGTGCCCAGGCGTGGGCCCGCCAGGTGCAGGAGGCGGGAGCCAAAGTGCGCATTCTTCCTGCCCAGCGCGTGGCCGAGCATCGCAGCGGGGCCAAGAACGACCGCAATGACTGTCTGGCGATCCTGCGAGCCGGGCGCGACGAAGCGATTCATGGTGTGCCGGTTAAAACGGTCCACGCTTTGGAGATGCAGGCCGAGCACCGGGTACGCACTGGCTATATCCGTCGACAGACATCCATTAGCAACCAGGTACGGGGAATCCTCCTCGAGCATGGAATTGCCATCGCCAAATCCAATTCCGCGTTGGCCTTGTGGGTGACCCGTATCCAGCAGGACACCAGCTTCCCGATACCAGAGATGCTGCGCGAAATCATCGCGGACCTATGGGCCGAATGGGAGCACTTGGGGCAGCGTCGCAAGCGGCTTGATCGTCAACTGGAGCAGATTGCGCAGAACGATGAGGTGGCGCGTCGGCGGATGACCATCCGCGGGTTTGGTCCGATCATGACCACCGCGTTGCTGGCCAAGCAGACCCAGCCGGAGCGTTTTCCCAATGCCCGCCAATTTGCAGCGTATTTTGGGCTGGTGCCCGACCAGCACAGCAGCGGATCCACCGTACGCCTTGGTCGGATGACCAGACGCGGCGACGGCTACATCCGAAGCTTGGCGGTGACGGGCGCGCAGTCGGTACTGCATCGTGTCAGAGCTGACGCCACCGGGGCCGATGACAAACGATTGCAGCGCTGGTGTCGGCAGCATGGAAAGAAAGGCGCTGCCATCCGCCTGGCCAACCGCAATCTGCGCATCGCTTGGATACTGATGACCACCCAGGCCGAGTACCAGCCCCAATAGGAGCCGATTAGACCAAACAAACGCGTTTCCGCCACCGGGTGCCCAGCACCCGCGCCGCTGCTTGAAGAAACGGGATACAGGTCAGACCGTCGCGAAATGATGCCTGCGACCCTACCGGCCCTTGAGGCCTCTCGGTAATTGGCATATCGCGAGCTCAACCAATTTTGGCCGGCAGGCGTACGCGCCCGCCCACGAAGGCCTGATACATAGATGCAGCCGGTTCCCGGGCCTAAAAGCAGCTTGACGATGGGGGCGAGTCCATACATAGGGTCGGTTCCC
>NZ_JAGXKC010000116.1:0-1354 GCF_019091045.1 Stenotrophomonas sp. GbtcB23
TTGAATCCGTGGCTCAATCTCGGAGGAAGAGCGACGCAGATTCTTTCGCCTTTGCCTACTTGTTGACCCCCAAGCAGGCCGATGAAATCGACAGGGTCTGCGATGAAAACAGGTGGGAACGGGTGAACTGCTACGCGATCATGATCAAGCCTGGCTACATCCGGCACGTACTCGCAGCTCGAAAAGACAAAGACGGTCTTTCAGTCGCTGAAATCGCAGCCGTCGTTGCAAAGGCCTATAGCCCGCGGAGCCTCTTGCGGATCAATCCCCCAAGCGGCGAGACGAGCAACGACAGGAGAAGCGACCGTCAGTCGGTAATCCTCAACACCCAGCAAAAAGTGCTGCTGCGAGGCACGCCGTACTACGCCACCGCGATCCTGGAGATCCGAATCGAAGGCTGCAGAAGGTACTTGGCCCCGGTGACGTGCTATCACGCGACCGAGGCCAAGAAACGCAGAATACTGAAGTGACTACGTAGGAAGGACGGCCTCACTGGCAGGTTTCCACACTCAAGTGAACAACCCATCCGCCAGCAATTTCCCTTCATGTGCCCCTTGAGAGGCTTCGCAGCTCCGCCGACAAATTTTCTGCTGTCTGCGTAGTCAAGTTAACTATAGCTGCCGGGCGAAGCCCCTTCAAGCTTCACCCGCATCCGGTGCGCAAAGCTTCAGACTCCATCGCACCACGTCGCAACGCTTCGTGAGATTTGGCTGTGTTCGGGGCTCCGTCCCATGCCGTGATGCCGACAGATGTTTGCGGATACGTTCCGCTGGGCGGAAATCAGGGCCTACCATTCATCCAAGGCCTAGCCCTTCATCGCACTCCGCTCTACGAACTCCCTCGGCACGCGGTCAGTGAGCCAGACGCCATTGTCAGCCTGGAAGAACGTATAGCCCTGTTGATGCATGCGAAGCGCATCAACTGTCAGCACGATAGGACTGCCGTAACGCTGGCCAACGGTCGTGGCGGTGGTGGTGTCTTCGGAAAGGTGCACATGGTGTCGCTGGCCCGGGCGTAGGCCTTCAGCCAGGATCGAGTCAAGGTTCCGCGTCGCCGTGCCGTGGTAGAGCAGTGCAGGGGGAACCTTGGCAACGTGCTGTATCGCAACGGTATCTGTGGAGTGGCCTTGCACTGCACGAATGCGGCTGTTGTCAGCGGAGAGCGTGAAGCGCTTCTTGTCGTTGGTACTCACGATCTGCTGGACAAGTGCCCGATCCAGCTCTCGGCCAGCGGACGTTGCGCCGGCGATCAGTGAATCAACGTCAGCCCACCCTTCGGCGTCCAGCGTCAGCCCAATTGCCTCGGGCTGATGGCGCAGCACGTAGCTCAAGAACTCGCTGGGCTCTATGAGGTG
>NZ_JAGXKC010000117.1:0-1337 GCF_019091045.1 Stenotrophomonas sp. GbtcB23
AAGGGTTCTCGCAGCCATGGTTTCCAAGGCGACTTGCTCCCTTTCGCTGAGGTCCACGTCGCAGCTTCCATCCCCGCCGTCCAACGCCGCTTGAGCGTCACGGTCGGTGACCCGCTCCCAAAGCTCGCCGCTGTTCCAGCTGCCCTCTACATCGCCCTCGCCTTGCGACATGTCCATGTAAAGGTCAGTGAATGCAGGGTCCCCGGGCAGCTTGCCCGGAGGGAAGTTGGGCTGGATGCTGTAAAGCGCCTTTTCAAACGATTTCTGGTGTGCGATTTCACGGGTCATGAGGAACCGAAGGGCGTCTTTGATGCCCGGGTCATCGGTCACGTTGGTGAGCCGTTCGTAGACGATCTTCGCGCGTGCTTCTGCCGCGATGTTCGATCGCAAATCCGCCGTGGGCTCGCCAATGCTGTCGATGTAGGCGGCTGTCCAGGGCACGCCGCTTGAGTTGACCAACGCCGGGCCACCGCCATACAAGATTTGCTCGGTGTGGCTGGTGCTGTTTTGGCCCATCAGACGCATGTCTTCGGCTTCCATCATGCCTTCAGACTGAATGGCCTTAGGGCCCCGGTTGAGCATCGCGATGATCGTGCCAATGATCTCAAGGTGGCTGATCTCTTCGGTCGCGATATCCATCAGGAGATCCTTGCGGCCCGGATCCGCCTCGCCGAGACCCTGCGTGAAATACCGCATCGCTGCGGCCAGTTCGCCCTGCGGACCTCCGAACTGCTCGAGCATCAACGCCGCCAGGGCGGGATTGGATTCTTTGACCCGAACCGTATACATCAACTTCTTGTGGTGAAGAAACATTTGCGCGTCTCCTTGGGGCTGGCTATGGCTTGCCTTTATGGAAGAGTCGTCATCTCCTCTGCGGCATGGGTATGGTGCCTGCTCGGGCATCGACGTCCCGTAGAAAACCGTGACGAAAAATCCGCCCTTTTCCACACGCGCTCCTGATCTACGCGTAACTTCTACGCGACTCCGCGCTTCTGTGAGACGTCGGCCGCCCAGAACATCTGAGCGGCATTCCCTAGGGCTGCTCGTGACCGGTTGCGGTTTGGCCATCGGTTACCTATACGCCGACCTGGTCAGCGACGGAGCGGGTTTACTTCAGAGGAGGATCGGTCTGCTGATAGGTCCCCACGAGCTGGCCCTTGCCAATCACATGGCCTTTGGCTGCCTTGAGCACTTCATCGCGGGTCGCCCCAGGACGAACCTCCAATCGGGCGTCCAGTGCCAAGATCTGGAAATGGTAGTGGTGCGGGGGATCCCCCACTGGCGGCTTCTGCCCGGAGTAGCCGATCGAGCCGCGGCTCGTTGCCCCTTTAGGGACG
>NZ_JAGXKC010000118.1:0-1331 GCF_019091045.1 Stenotrophomonas sp. GbtcB23
TCGACGCTGCTGAATGAGGTGGGCTTCAACCGCGACTGGATCGAGAAGTGCCTAGCGCATGAGGAAGGCGGGCGCTCCTCGCGCTCGGTCTACAACAAGGCCGAGTACGCCGAGCAGCGGCGTCACATGCTGCAGGAGTGGGCCAACATGGTCGATGCCTGGATCGACGGGCAGACCTACATGCCGAAGCTGATGCCGGACAACGTGGTGGTGCCGACGTTGAGCGCGACAGCCTGAAGCAGCGGTTAGGTTGTCACTTGACAACCTAACCGGTCATCCCCATACTGGAGATCACTGATGGCTCGTTCCCCTCATCCGAAGAAGGAGGTCGAGGAAGCTCTCAGGCACGCCGAAGGGCAGGGCTGGCGCGTCGAAGTCGGGGGCAGCCACGCTTGGGGGCGGATGTATTGCCCGTACAACGATGAGGAATGCCGCTGCGGCGAGTTCTGCATCACCAGCGTATGGAGCACGCCGAAGAATCCCGGCAACCACGCGCGCGCCTTGCGGCGCGTCGTGGACAACTGCACCACGCACCGCCAGCAGCGCGTAGCTGACGATGGTGCCAAGGAGTAGCGCGATGGAATACACCTTCACTCTGAAATACCAGCTCACCGATGATGACCGCGACCCGGATGCACTGGTGGAGCGTCTGGGCGAAGCCGGCTGCGACGATGCCTTGGTCGGCATCGGGCAGCCGGGGCGGTTGGCGCTGGAGTTCACCCGCGAGGCAGCGGATGCGGACGAGGCCGTGCGCAGCGCACTGGCCGATGTGCGCCGCGCCGCGCCGACAGCGCGATTGATCGAGGTGGCGCCGGATCTGGTTGGGCTGACCGACGTGGCCGACATCGTGGGCGTGTCGCGGCAGAACATGCGCAAGCTGATGCTGGCGCATCCGGGCAGTTTTCCGGCGCCGGTGCATGAGGGCAGCGCGTCGATCTGGCACTTGGCGGACGTATTGGCCTGGTAGCAGGCCAAGGGCAGTTACTCGCTGGCCAAGGACGTTTTTGAGGTGGCGCGGGTGGCCTTGCAGGTCAACGTGGCGAAGGAGGGACGGCGAGTGCCGCGCTCGGCATCCAAGGCACTGGAAGCCTTGGTTGGATGAGTGCCGCCGCTTGGCCTTACGCCTCGCTCGAACCCGCCCTGACAGGGCGGGTTTTTCGTAGATGGACATCCGGCTTCGAGACGCTGGCGCGAGGAGCATGCTTGCGCTGCTCGATCCACGCTTCCACCTCAGCCAAGTCCCATACGACGCAGCGTGGCGTCAGGTTGAAACGACGCGGGAACTCGCCGCGGCGCACCATTTCATAGATCGTCGTTTCGGCCAGGGGGAC
>NZ_JAGXKC010000119.1:0-1298 GCF_019091045.1 Stenotrophomonas sp. GbtcB23
GAGCTTCAACCACCGGGCCGTATTTGCGCTCGATCGCCTCGGTCTGTCGGGGCGTAATCCCGTTAGGGCCATGCTGCTTCGTATCGATCAGCCATTCCGCATAGAGGCACTGTTCCCGCTCAGACCTGGACAAGCGGTAGGTAGACCGTGTCATCGCGATGAGCTGGGCATCGCACGTCCGTGCCCCACCCGCCCCCGTCGACGCCAGCCCCGCCCGGACATGCTGAACACCGGCAAGTGTGTCTTCGTCTTGATCCCAGTAGGTCCCTGCAGGATCCCTGTAAGGGCTCTTGCTCGCTTGGGCCGAGGCCTGGGGCCCGTTCGTAATCGCCCGTCCGATCTGTCGGAGCAGGCTTTCCCCATCCTGTGCCTGCGCTGCCATGCTTGCAGCCAAGACGCATGCGCCCGTGACCGCTGCCCACTGCTTCTTCATGCCCCGCTCCTTTTGGGTTGCGACAAACTTACGTGTCACGTAGAGTCTACCCGTGGCGTAAGGGTTCAGTCATCCTGTCGGCATGCCTGCATTGCATCCGTTCAGCCTGTGACGCCCGCCACTCCCGCTCCCCGGGACGTTGTGGCTGCGCGCCTGTGCCAAGCCCGCGAACTTCGGGGCTTGAGTCAGCGCGACGTAGGAGTGCGAATGGGCCTGGATAAAGACACAGCCTCAGCACGCATCTCCCGATACGAGTCGGGAGCTATGTCTATCAGCCTGGAGGCCCTGTTTGAGATGGCCAAGGCCCTTGAAGTCCCTCCGGCCTACTTGCTGGCCAGCAGCACGAGCATGGCCGATGCTGTTTTGGCGCTGGGGCAGCAGCCTCCGCGTCAGCAGGACCAGCTGGCGGAAGTGTTGGTGTCGCTTTCCAGGATGGAGCCTAAGGCCCGTGCTGAGTGCATCCAGCGACTGCTGCCGCCAAACACCAAGGTCTAGCGGCATACGTCGACTGCTTTGGGCCGATCCTCGATCGAACCCCGTGCTATACAGGCGTCTGGCAAGGAGGCCTAGGGGCCTGAACGTGGGACTTTATCTTCGCAAGAGCGTGAGGGTGGGGCCGCTGCGGCTCAACCTGTAGAAGGGCGGCGTCGACGTATCGGCTGGCATCAAGGGGTTTCGGGTCGGAACTGGCCCTCGGGGCAACTACGTCTATATCAGGGCCGGCTAGCATCTATTGCCGCGCCACCATCCCCTTCCGGAGCGACGAAATAGAGTCCACTTTCATCACAGCGTGATTGGAGCGCTAGTTCTTGGCGCGAGCATTGCTTAGGGGACCACCGCGCCGCTCACTGTAGAGTCTTTGTGC